>NZ_CDWWXA010000009.1:0-61938 GCF_977971845.1 Frankia sp. CeCAU1
CGCGGGGGCCGGCGCCGCCGCGGCCCCCGCCCGATGGGACTGGAGGCAGGCCGACGCTCCGCTGCTGTGGCGCTACCATCTGCACTACTGGGACTGGGCATGGGCATTCACCACCGAGGCTGTCCAGGGGCCGGCGATGTTCGCCCGGCTGTATCTGGCCTGGCGGACCTCCGTGGCCCTGGGCGATCCGGTTGCCTGGTCGCCCTACGTCGTGTCGCTCCGGGCCTGGACGCTGTGTGCCTTGTGGCCCCGGCTCGCGCGGGGAACGCCCGCCGAGATGGCGGTCCTCGCCGACCTCGGCGTCTGCCGGTCCTTCCTGCGCACTCATCTAGAGACCGACGTCGGCGGGAACCACCTGCTGAAGAACTACAAGGCGCTGATCGGGCTGGCGGTCGCCGATGACGACGCCCGCGGCCGCCGACGATGGGTCGACGCGCTGCTGCGCGAGCTCGATCGGCAGGTCCTCAGCGACGGTGGACACTACGAGCGCTCCCCCACCTATCACTGTCAGGTGCTGGCCGACCTCGACGACGTCGCCGGGCTGCTCACCGCGGCGGGCCACGTGGTGCCCGGCGCCCTGCTCGACACGGCCGGCAGGATGCGGGCCTGGCTGACGGCCGTACTCGGACCGGACGGCGTGGTTCCCACGCTCAACGACGGGTTCGCGGTGCCCGCCGAGGCCCTGCGGCTGCTTCTCCCGGCTCCGGTAAGACCGACGCCGATCGCCGTCCAGGGTCCGGGTCCCGTTCCGATCCCGGCACCGCGCCTGGCCGAGATGCCCACCTCGACGTCGCAGTCGACTGTGGGGACCGTGCCCCGTCCGCGGACGCCCGCATCTGACCGGGCCGACGGCCTTCTGCTGGTCGACAGCGGTCTCGCCGTGCTGACGGCTGGACCGTGGCATCTGCTCGCCGACGTGGGCCTGCCCTGTCCCGAGGACCTTCCGGCCCACGCCCACGCCGACACCCTCGCGTTTCTGCTCTGGCACGACGGCCGGCCGCTCCTGGTGGATACCGGGACCTCGACCTACGCCCCCGGACCGGATCGGGACGCCGAACGCGGTACCGCCGCCCACTCGACCGTCATCGTCGATCACGCCGACTCGACCGAGGTCTGGGGCGCGTTCCGGGCGGGCCGCCGGGCCCGTCCCACTCTTGTCACGATGTGCCACCACGAAAACGTGGCGACGTTGGCCGCCGGCCATGACGGCTACCGCCACCTTCCCGGGCGACCCGTGCACTGGCGGACGTGGCGACTCGACCCGAGTGGGTTGTCCGTCGACGATCGGATCACCGGGGAGGGCCGCCACCACGTCGAGGTGCTGTTCCACTTCGCCCCCGGGGTGTCCGTCACCGCTGCGGCGGCCGATACCAGGCGAACCAGTACCACCTCGATCGGGACCACCTCGATCGGGACCAGCCGGAACGCGGCCACCCGGAGCGGGGCCACGGATGCGCTCACGGTGACCACCTCCCAGGGGCGGCTGGTCCTGCGGGCCGGCGGACCGGGGCGGTGGGTGGTGCGCTCCACCCACCGGGCGGTCGGATGGAGCCGTACGGTGCCGGCGTACACCGCCGCGTACGTGATCGATGCCGAGCTGCCTGTCGCGGTACGCACCACGGTCGTCCACGAGGTCCGCTCCGGCGGCACGCGCTCCGGCAACCTGCGCTCCGGCGACACGGAATCGTCGCCCGCCCGCCTCTGACGCACACCCGGACCTGACCCGCCCCGGTCGCACCGCATTACCACGAAACCGGACAAACTGCCCGACAGGAGAACACCGTGCCGACCCTGTCCGTCCTACGCCCTCTCGCGGAACGGCTCACCCACCATCTGGTGGTGGCCCGCCGCCTGCCGCCTCCCTTCCAGGCGACGCGCATCTACGTCTCTTCCGAGGCGGGTCTGAAGTATCTGCGCCCCAGTCTCGCCGCCGTCGATCCGGTCCTGACCGACCTGGTCGGCGAGGTCGTGCGCCCCGGCCACGTGGTCTGGGACATCGGCGCGAACGTGGGACTGTTCGCCTTCGCCGCCGCGTCCGCCGCGACGTCGTCCGGCACAGTCGTCGCGGTCGAGCCCGACACCTGGCTGGTCGGGATGTTGCGCCGGTCGCAGACACGGTCACCACGCCACGGCGGATCATCGGCCACCGATGGCCGCGCCACGGTGAAGATCCTGCCCGCCGCGGTCGGCGCGGCCCCGGGGATCAGCACGTTCCACATCGCGAGTCGCAACCGCGCGACCAGCCATCTGGACGGATTCGGCAGCAGCCAGACCGGCGGCACCCGCGCGGCACAGCTCGTGCCGACCTTCACTCTGGACGGCCTGCTCACCCATTTCCCGGCACCGGACGTCGTGAAAATCGACGTGGAGGGGGCCGAGCACGCGGTCCTCAGCGGTGGGCGCAGGCTTCTGGGCGACATCCGCCCGACCGTTATCTGCGAGGTCACCGGACGCAATGCCGAGGCCGTCGGCGACCTGCTGCGCGGGCACGGGTACCGCATCGTCGACGCGGAGGTTCCGCCGCCGGCCCGGCGGCCCCTGATGGCGGCACCCTGGTCCACGTTGGCCGTGCCAGACGTCCCGCCCTCCACCCCGCGACCCACGTCCGGGCAAGTTCCCGAGTCCCTGGTGCGCGCATGAGGACCACGGCGGTCATCGTCCACTGGGGGCCGACCGGGCCGACGATGGATCTGGCCGCGCAGCTGGCGGCGATGCCTCAGATCAGCGAGGTCGTCGTGGTGGCGAACGACCTGCGAGGACGACCCGACGGCCTCGGGGAGGAGACGGCCTGGCTCGTCCCCCCCGGCAACCTCGGTTTCGGCGGCGGCTTCCGGCACGCGTGTGACGCCTGTCCGGCCACCGACTGCTATCTCCTGCTCAACAATGACGTCCAGCTCGTGCCGGCCACCGTCGATGCCTGTCTGGAACTACTGTCCCGCCCGGGCGTGGGCATCGTCGGACCCACTCTGGTCAACGCCGACGGTCTGCATCCGGGCTTCGCCGGGCTCACCCGCGTCTTCACCGTGCCGCGCGCCCGCCGGACCCCCACGGACCACGCCGATGACGTGCCGTGGGTCACCGGCGCGATCACCTTTGTCAAGGCCGAGTGTCATCGGCAGGTGCCGATGGCCGTTCGGTACTTCCTGTACTACGAGGACGTGGATCTCTGCCACCGCGCTCGGGCGGCCGGGTGGCGTGTCCTCGTCAGTCCGGCCCAGGCCTGGCACACCGGTGGGGGGACGGTACCCGGCAACGGCTACACCTACTACACGGTGCGCAACCGGCTGTGGTTCGCCCGCATCCACGGCCGCCCGCGGCAGGTGGCACTGGTGACCGCCTGGTTGCTCCTGGCAGTGCTGCCCCGGGTCGCCGTGTCCGAGCTGGTGCGCCGGCGCGGAATCGTCCGCGTCCACTGCGGCCTGCGCGGCGTCGTGGACGGTCTCGCCCGCATCCCCGACATCGACCAGACCCTGCCCGGGGAACCCCGGGCGTCCCGGTGGAGTACATGGACACGCGAGGCCCGCTCCGTCCCGCGTCCTCGCCCGGCCCAGGACCGGCCGATCGGTCCGTCGGACCCCGCGGGGGGAGCCGACCGGCGGGAGAAGGCGGCCGGCACGGGGGAGCTCACCCGTCCCGGCTGAGCGTGACCACCACTCCGTGGCGGTCGACCACCTGGAAGCCCAGTCCACGCGCGGCGTCGAGCAGGTCCGCCGCGGTGACGGGCCGTCCCTCGAAGGTCGTGTCGTGCATCTCGAACACCGCTCGACGGCACCGGTCCAGCGCGCCCGGATCCCCCAGCAGGAACGACGCCTCCGCACCCTCGATGTCGCTGACGAGGTCGAACTCCGCGATCATCTTGCGTACCAGCAGGTCCCGAAGCGTGGCCGCCGGAATGGTGACGCTCCGCCGTGACGCGTCGTCCCACAACCGGGAACCGAGGTTGTTCCCGACGAGGGCGAACGCCACCGGACCCACGGCCTGCGTGATCGCCCTGTTCTCCACGTCCAGGGTGATGTGCCCGGCGTACGCGGCCAGGCGTCGCGTGAGGCCCTCGATGAGGTGGGGATTGGCCTCCACGCACACCAGCCGCGAGCCGGGTGCCAGCCGCGAGGCGATATGCGCGCTGGTGATGCCCAGGCTCGCACCGAGTTCCACGACGGTGCCCGAGGTCGTGAGATGACGGCGGATCATCCGGATCTCGGCCCCTTCGTACAGCCGCCAGAACAGCGCCGCCCGCGCCTGCGGGGTGAAGTCGCGGTCAGCCACGTCGAAACGCAGCCCGTGGTTGGGGACCCGGTTGCGGGTGGCCGCCGCGATGACCGTTCCCACCGCCGGGGACGTCAGGGCACCGGCGATCGAGATCTTGGTTCGGTAAAGAACATCACTGGCGTCCATAAGCAAGATTTTTTCCCTTCGTTGCGGGCCGGGCGCCACCGTAGGCGAAGCGTGCCGTCAGGAACAGCACGGCCAGCTGGATGGGCAACGCCGCGAGGAGGTCCCCCACGCTGCTCTCGGAGTTGACCAGTTGGAGGAAGAGCGGAACGAAGATCACGATGTAGCGTAGATCCTTCATCGGGTCCCACGCCTCGTCGATCAGTCGGAAACCGGCGCCCAGTAGTGCCATGCCGACCAGCAGGGGAAGCAAGCCCCCGTGCAGATAGAGGTCGGCCTGGGGGGAGACAGCGGCCGCGGAGTAGATCCGGGCGTTCCCCGAGAGGTACTGCTGTTTGAACTCGTAGCCGGTGGCCCTGATCGGTTTGTCGGGCCAGACCGCCCGGGGCACGGCGGTCAGGACGGGAGCCAGGAACAGCTCGTTGATGTCCCGGTAGGGAACGATGTCGGGAGACAGCTGGACGACGATGGCCAGACTGTCGATGCCTCGCATCCGCGAGGTCAGGTACTCCAACGGTGACTCCCCGGGGCCTTCCCCCGCGGGGGCGTCCCCGGACAGCGTCCGGCCCAGCACGGTCGGCGCCATGGACACCGCCGACCGAGCGTCCATGGTGTGGCTCTGGCCGCGTACCTGGGCCCGGTAGGAGGCGTTGTAGGGAATCAGCACGAGGACGAAGATGGCGGCGGCCGCGACGATCCACCGCATCGGAAGCCGGCCGCGGGCGACGGAGAACGCGATCAGCACTCCCCACACGCTGGTCGCGAACACCCCCTTCATCCCGCTGGCGACAGCGAAGAGGATCTCGACGGACAGCAGGGCGACGAAGGTCCGCCGACGCCCCCCGCCCCCGTCTTCCCTGCCCCGGGCCAGATCGACGGCGGCGATGAGCAGGGCGGACATCCCGAGGCCGCCGAGCAGGGTGAGCGGCTGGGCGTAGGCACTCGCCTCGGAGACCTTCTGGGACGCGTCGCCCAGGTAGGCATACTGGCCCAGGAGAATCTGCAGGACCCGGGCCGCCACCGAGATCCCGCACAGGATCCACAGCACGCTCCGGTCGCGCAGCCGGGTACCGGTCCCGGGCGCCGCCGCGGTGGCAAACCGGGTGGCCGCGCGCGTCACCAGCCGGCCCGGGCCGAGCAGGTATCCGCAGGTCCACAGCGGCAGGGCGAGGCTCGCCAGGGCGAGTGCCCGCAGCACGCCGTCGAGATGGATCTGCGGGGTGTCCAGCTGGGGGGTGTGCCAGACCAGTGACACCAGCCCGAACGACATCCCGGTCCACAGCAGGTACCAGGGGCCGAGACGGAACAACCCCAGCCCGTAACCACGCCCCGCTCGCGCACCGACCAGGAGCAGCGCGGCGAGGCATTCGAACGTGAACGCCACCGAGCGCAGGACCACCCGGTCGGGCTCGGACGGCAGCCGGAGCGCCTCGACGAACCACGGCACCACGCCGACCATCACGATCATCAGCCACAGCAGCGGCGGACGGCGGACGGGGTGGGCAACCCTCCCACCCGGCACGGCCGGGGCGATCACCACGGCGCACCCGAGGGGATCGGCGAGGCGTCGCCGGCAGGCGTGCCTGAGTGGCGCCGCGGACATCCCGCGAGCGGGCAGGCGGCCCGGGACGTCCGCCAGCAGAGAGTTCGCCAGCAGAGAAGATCAGGCATGCCCGAACCTCACGCCGTCCGGTCGCGGGGCAGCGGCGTACGCCGCAGGGTGACGGCGACCTGTTCGAAACGCTCCCAGCCGTCGTGGAGCGCGAGCACGTTCGGCGAGAAGACGCCCTGCCCGGTCAGCCCGCGCCGGCTCAGATTGAGGATCCGGTAGCCGGCGGCGGCCAGCAGCGAGACCAGCTCACCGGGATTCTCCCCGGCAGCCCGCCGATCCCCTTCGCCGCGGTGGCTGTTCTCGCCGGAACGGTCTCCGCCGCGACGGGCGGGGCGGGGCGGCATCGCCAGCAGGAGGGCCGGCCGATGCGCCCGTAGGAGCTCACCGGCGCCGCGCAGCACGTCGAGGCTCTCGGCCTCACCACCGATCCTGACCAGGGCGGGTGGTCGGTGCCGCGCGGCGTGGGCATCGAGGGTGATGGGCGTCGCGCCCGGGATGGGCGCGACGCCCACCGCGGCACTGGCACCCACCGCGGCAGTGGACAGGTGGACACTCGAGAGCCGGTTGCGCTCGACCAGTGCCGCGAGCGTCGCCCCGGTGCGCGGTGCTTCCTCGAAGGCATGCACCTCGCCGGCAGCCCCCACTACCCCGGCCGCCCACAGGGTGTAGATCCCGAGGCCAGCAGCGACGTCATAGCAACAGTCACCGGGGCGCAGAACCGCGTCGAACACCGGCGCGAGCGCTGGTGGCCGATAGCGGGGACCGCTGTAGGCGTTCGCAGGGTCCTGCATCCATCGGGTCGGCCAGCCACGACCGCGCAGGCTGGGAAGGCCCGCGGCCAGACGTCCCGCCAGCTGCCAGCGCAGCGGACCGGCACGATGCCCGGAGATCGCCGCGAGGTTTCCAGAGCCATCCTGAGTCACATACTTAAAGTAGTCGACGTCTTACAAAGAGCAATGGACTGAGGTCACGAATCCGTCGCGTCGTCCTCGCCCACCTTGACCGCCAGCCCCGGTTCACCAGTCCGCACGGTGAACCCGTCGCGGTCACCGCCAAGCACGTCCGAGCCTGCCGGCGGCTCCTGACGGGGCACCAGCCACGGGGACCGCCGCCGCTCGACACGTCCGTGGAACCAGGCCACGGTGCGGGCAAGCCCGTCCCGTACGTCCACCAGGGGCCGCCATCCAAGCGCCTCCCGCGCCAGCGTGATGTCGGGGCAGCGCACGGTGGGGTCGTCCTGCGGTCGCGGAACGAAGGTGATCGGGACGTCAGCCCCGCATACCTCCACGACGAGCCGCGCCGCATCAATGATCGTCATCTCCTGGGGACTGCCGAGATTCACCGGACCGGGAAGGTCGCTGTCCAGCATGCGCACGACCCCCTCCACCAGATCGTCGACGTAGCACAGCGACCGGGTCTGGCGACCCTCGCCCGCAACGGTGACGGCTTGGCCACGCAGGGCCTGCGCAATGAAGGTCGGGATGGCACGCCCGTCGTCGGCGCGCATCCTCGGCCCATAGGTGTTGAAGATCCGGATAATCCCGGTGGACGTGCCGTGGGTGGCGCGGTGGGCGGTGGTCAACGCCTCGGCGAAGCGCTTGGCCTCGTCGTACATGCTCCTCGGACCGATCGGATTGACGTGGCCCCAGTACTCCTCCGGCTGGGGGTGGACCCGGGGGTCGCCATAGACCTCCGAGGTGGAGGCCAGAAGGAACCGGGCGTTCTTGCGATATGCCAGATCCAGCAGGTTCGCGGTACCCGACGCACCGACCGACAGGGTCTCCAGGGGCAGGGCCCGATAGTCCACCGGGGACGCGGGGGATGCGAAGTTCAGCACGGCGTCGACCGGGCCAGTGACGTCGATCGGCTCGGTCACGTCCCGCCGCAGCAGGCGGAACCCGCCATACCCCCGAAGATGGTCGATGTTGTCCGGCCGGCCGGTGAGGAAGTTGTCGACGCAGATCACCTCGGCACCCCGAGCCAGCAGGCGGTCACAGAGATGGCTTCCGAGGAAGCCGGCCCCACCGGCGACGACGACCCGCCTGGTCACTCCAACCACCACCTGTGAGTAAGGAAAGCCGGGCCATGGGCGTCACGTACCGCTATCGGTCGACAACGACACTGCGCACCCCTCGGACAGCCCCCCTTCTATCACTGACAGTGATAGAAGGGGGGCGACCGCGGCGGGGAACCCGCGTGTCTCCACCCGATGACGCCGCAACCGCCACCCACCGCCACTCAGGCCCCACCGCCACTCAGGCCCCACCGCCACTCAGGCCCCACCGGCACCCGGGCCCCGCCAGCCGGCACCCACCACCCGGCACCCGCGATCCGCGGCCCACGACCCACGACACGCATCTACAGACAGTTGCTCTGTTAATACTTTGAGTGACAGGGTCGGATCGATTCGTACTGGCGCACGGCCCACCCGGTCCGATCAGCGGTCATTGCGAGGAGGAACAGCCGGCTCATGACCTCCGTCCCCAGGTCGACGACGGTGGCAGTCGTCGTATCACACGCGATCCAGCATTTCGCGCCGCTGTACCGGGCGTTGACCGAACACGAGGTGGATCTTCGGGTGCTCTTCCTGTCCCGATCGGGCCTGGAACGCTACTTCGACGCGGATTTCGGCCTCGACGTGCAGTGGAAATCGGACGTCGTAACCGGTTATCACCACGAGTTCATCGCGGACCTGCCGCTGCGCCCTGGCTGGCGGCAGCCCGACGTCACCCGGCAGATGGTTACCCGGACCTGGGCGGCCCTGGACCGACTGCGCCCCGCATGCGTGCTCGTCTACGGATACCGGTACGCCCATTCCCTCGCGGCGCTCGCCTGGTGCCGGCGACGAGGCGTACCCGCCCTCATGATCAGCGACAGCGAGCTCCTCGGCCAGCGAACCCCAGCCGTCCGCGCCGTCAAACGGCTCACGCTGCCCCACCTGATGCGTTCAGTGAATGCATTCCTCACGATCGGCGACAACAACGAGGCGTACCTGGCCCACTATGGAGTCCCCGCCACCCGCATGTTCCGCACGCCGTATCCCACCGATGAGACGGCGCTGCGGGCCGTACTGGCGCATCGGGACAAGCATCGAACGGCGATCCGCGCCGAGCTGGGCATCGCCCCGGACGCCCTTGTCGCCTTGTTCGCCGGAAAGATGATCTCTCGGAAGCGCCCCTTCGACATCGCGGACGCGCTGCGCATCCTCACCCGCGCGCCCCGGGGTCCGGTCGACCGGGAAATCATCGTGATCATGGCTGGGGACGGAGTGCTGCGCGCCGCTCTCGATGCGGTGGCCGCCGAGCTCGGCGGCGCGTTGCGGATGGTCGGATTCGCCGACCAGGAACGGCTCCCCCGCCTGTACGCGGCCAGCGACCTCTACCTACACCCCGCCGAGCGGGATCCGCATCCGCTGGCGGTCAAGGAGGCGGTGCTCTGCGGCCTGCCGGTGGTGGTCAGCGACCGGGTGGGCTCCACCGGCCCGACCGACGACGTCCGTCCCGGCCGCAACGGCCGGGTTCACCCGGTCGGCGATGTGGATGCGCTCGCACGGATCCTCGGGGAGCTGCGCGCGCGCCCCGACGTCCTGGCCAGGATGGCCCAGGAGTCGGAGAAGGTGATCGGCGACATCGAGCTCGCCGCGTCCGTGGACGGCTTCCTGCGCGCCGTTGCCCATGTGCGCGGCACCGCTCGGCGCGGATGACCAGAGCCGTCAGCCGCCGGGCCGTCATGACCGGCCCGCTCACGAGCCGGCTTCCCCGCTCCACCGTCGCCGTGCTCGCCGGCAACGCGGGCACGCTGGTCGTCGGGACCGCGACCGGAGTCCTGGCCGCCCGCACTCTGGGGCCGGTGGCCCGCGGCGAGTTCGTCGCGCTGCAGACCTGGGCGGGCATGCTCGCGATGGTGTTCGCCCTGGGTGTCGCCCAAACGCTGGTCACCGATGACGGTGAGGACCGCGCGCTGCTCGGCCCGCTGCTCACCCAGACCGTCGCGTCGGCGCTGCTCGCCGCGGTGCTGTTCACCGTGGTGCCGATGCTGATCACTGTGGGCCCGGGCCGTTCGGGCGGCACGGGAGCCGGGCGGGGACCCGCCTGGGACGCCGTCGCCGTGCTGGGCGCGACCTGCTTCACCGCCGCGGCCGTGGCCGCCTCCAACGCCGCCGGGCTCGCGCAGCGCCGCGGTCGGATGACCGGCGAGTTCCAGCTCGTCCGGCTGCTACCGGCGGCGGCGACGCTGGCCGCGTTCGCCGCGCTCGCCGGCAGGGGAGTCCGCGATCCAGGCCTGTGGATGCTGACCCTCGGCGTGACGGCCCTGCTACCCCCACTCGGGTACCACGTGGCGGTGCTCGGCGGCCTTCCCGCCCTCGCGCGGCCGGGACGCCTGCTGCCCCGGCGCCGTTTCATGCGGTCCGCCCTGGGGGCCTACGGCACCGTCGTCGGGGCCCAACTCATCTACAAGCTGGACATGCTGCTCGTCGCCACCTTCCTGGCCGCCGAGCAGGTGGCCTTCTACGCCGTCGCCGTCGCCGTCGCCGGCGCCGGCACGACCGTCTGCCAGGCGACCGGCATGGTGATGTTCAGCCGGCTCCGCACCCTGGTCGATCCCCGGCAGCGGGCCCGGATGGTGCGCCGCGCGGTCATCGCCACCGTCGCCCTCGCCGCCGCGGTGGCGGGCGCGATCGCCCTCGTCACACCGACGGCCATCCGCATCGTCTACGGCACGCGGTTCACCCCCGCTGCCCCGGCCGCCCAGGTCCTCGTGCTGGCGACCATCCCGCAGTCCGTCGACTACCTGCTCACCCATGTGCTGCTCGGGTTCCGTGCCGCCCGCACGGTGCTTGCCATCCAGGTCCCGGTCGCGCTGTCGACCGTGCTCGGCCTCGCGGCGGCGCTGCACGACGGCCGCCTGCCGATCGTGGCCGCGGTGTCGGGGATCACCTACACCGCCTCGGCCGTGTCGCTGCACCTGGCCAGTACCCGCCTGCTCGCCCGCGCGGCAGGCGCCTCACCCGACAGCGTCCCCCTGGACGGCATCTCACCCAACAGCGAACGGAGCCCGACGGCCCACGGCCCCATCCCCTTTCCGCGCTCACCCCTCTCACAAGGAGCCACGATGACCACGACGCCGACCGTCGCCCCGCACGACCCGACCGTCGCCCGTCACGACCTTTCCGATACCTCGGTGCGGTATCTCGATCTGCTTCGCACGACGCTGACCTGCTCTCTCTGGGATGGTCGGGACGGCGGTGCGTGGGAGCCGCGCACCGGCGCGAAGAGGATGCTGGTACGAGCCTTCCGCAGCCAGGGAATGGAAATCGTCAGGAGGAGCGCACCGGGCGCCCGGACCGACGGCCGGGACTGGCCACGGCTGGCGCTCACGATGACCGGCGACCGCCGGATGCGCAACCTCCAGGAGTGCGCCGAACGAGTCATCGTCGACGGCGTCCCAGGCGACCTCATCGAGACCGGGGTGTGGCGGGGCGGCGCGTGCATCCTCATGCGCGGGGTGCTCGCCGCCTACGGCGTCCCCGACCGCACGGTCTGGGTCGCCGACTCGTTCGCCGGCCTGCCCGCGCCCAATCCGGGGCGCTACGCCGCCGACACCGGCGACCGCCACCACGAGTACGCGGAGCTGTCGGTGTCCCTCGAGCAGGTGCGGGACAACTTCCGCCGCTACGGCCTGCTCGACGATCAGGTCCGTTTCCTGCGCGGCTGGTTCCGGGACACCCTGCCCACCGCGCCCATCGAGCGCCTCGCGGTCCTGCGCCTCGACGGCGACATGTACGAGAGCACCACCGACGCGCTGACGGCGCTCTACCCGAAGCTCTCCGACGGCGGCTTCTGCATCGTCGACGACTATGGAACCGTTCCCGGCTGCCGGGCGGCGGTCGAGGACTACCGGGCCGCCCACGGGGTGACCGAGCCGATCATCGAAGTCGACTGGACCTGCGTCTACTGGCGCCGGAGCGAGCCCTCGCGGTCGCGCTGAGCTGGTCCGCGCCCCGCCGACCCCGGCGGAGAGAGGAGGAAAGGGATGGCGGAGGAAGGGATGGCAGTGCGGCGACGACCGTGGGCAGTACTGATGGTGTGTACCGGAAACGTCTGCCGCTCGCCCCTGGCCGAGCATCTCGCCGCCGCCCGGTTCAGCGCCGCGCTGGACCAGATCAGCCTCGGCGCGGCCGGCGCGCGGGCATCCGGTGGGACCGGGGGTAACGAGCCCTCATCCGAGGGACGGCATCCACCCAGCCCCGCCGGGGACCTTCTGGTGAGCAGCGCGGGAGTATGCGCCCGGGCAGGTGAGGCGATGTACCCCCAGGCCGCGGCAATCCTGACATCGCGGGGGCTCGACCCGTCCGGCTTCCGGGCAAGGTTGCTGACACCGGACCTGGTCCAGGCCAGCGATCTGGTGCTGTGCGCGACCCGCGCACACCGCTCGACGGTGGTGGGCCTTGTGCCACGGGCCATGCGCCGTACCTTCACCCTGCGCGAGTTCGGACGGTTGACCTCCGAAGTCCGCCCCGCCGACATCCCCCCGGGCGGGACACGGGTGGCCGGGGAGTATCTCGCCGCCACGGCCCGGCGGATCCGGGCCGCCGGCCACGTGCTACCGGCTGCCCTCGACGACCTGGCCGACCCCCTCGACGGCGGTCGGGACGCGTTCGAGAACTGCGCGCGAATGATCGAAGAGACGCTGTCACGGCCGATGGCCCTGCTGGCGGAGGCGTGTCACGAACGACTGGCGGCCACGCCTACGGACCCCGCAGACCCCGCAGGCCTCGCGGATGTCCCGGTCGACCGGACCCCGGCACCGGGATGAACATCCTGATCGGGAACCGGTGGCTGGCCGGCTTCCTCGACGAGACCCCCCTGCCCGGCCACTGCCGGATCCGCCCGGACATCTGGGTGACGCTGTTCCCCGTGGACGGTCAGTTCTTCGTCAGGGCGGGCAGCGGCCGGGCCCTCGCCGCCTACACCCGCGAGTTCGGCATCCGCGCGGTCGCCCGCAAAACGGCCAGCCGGCTGCGGGAACGCGACCGCAACCAGCGTTACTTCGGCGTGGGCCTGGGCACCCTGATCGAGGCGGTCCCACCCGTCGGCGGGGCGGCTTCGCCGACGGGAACGACCGTCGCCTTCGTCGCCCCCTGCCACCCGGCGTGCATGGAACGCGTCGTCCTGCATCAGGACCTCGTCCGCCCGGTGGGGCCGGGCGGCCCCACCGGCGCTCCCGCCGACCCACTCGGCTTCGTCAGCCCCGATCCGCCACCACCGCGATCCGCGGTCGTCTACCGGGCCCGGCCGGCGACCGCGTTCCCGGCCGTGGACGACACGCTCATCGGCTGGTCCCCGATGTCGGGAGCACCGGTGGGCCCCGGCGCCGTCGACCGTCTCGCCGCCTGGCTCGCAACCGAGTGGACCGGGGCCCGCCCCGGGGATCGTCCACTCGCCGGGGTCAGCCCGATCACGGAGAGCACCCGGCGCTATGGCCCGCCATCCGCGTCCGGACGACCCACCGCTGTCCTGTTCGGGTTGGGACACTATGCCAAGACGCAGATCGTCCCGCACGTCCGTGATCACCTCGACCTCGTCGGTGTGCATGAGATCGACCCCGTCCAGCTGGGCACCCGGCGACCGGACCGATGTTCCTGGGACACCGCGGCGCTGCTCCGGGACGGGGAGCGGGCCGACGTCGTCCTCATCGCGGGCTACCACCACACGCACGCGCCGCTGGCCCGGGATGCGCTGCGGCTCGGCTCGGTCGCCGTCGTCGAGAAGCCCGTTGTCACCACGGAGGAGGATCTCGACCGGCTGGTGAAACTCCTTCACGCCGGCGGGCGCCTGTTCGCCTGCTTCCAGCGACGCCACAGCCCGATGAACGCCTGGCTGCGCTCCGACCTGCGCCTGGCCGACGGCAACGAGCCGCTGATCTACAGTGCCGTGGTGTACGAGGAACCGCTTCCCCGCCGGCACTGGTACCGCTGGCCGTCCTCACGCACCCGGCTGGTCAGTAACGGCTGCCACTGGATCGACCACTTCCTCTGGCTCAACGACTTCGCGCCGGTCCGCCGGAGCACGGTGGCCCGCTCCCGCACGGACACCTTCACGGTGTACGTCGAGCTGGAGAACGACGCGGTCCTCTCGCTCGTGCTGACCAGTGCCGGGGGCAGCCGGCACGGTCTGCGGGAACAGTCCCAGCTGCGCGCGAACGGCGTGACGGCCACCATCGTCGACGGTTCGCAGTACACCGCGGAGGCCGGGTCCCACATCCTGCGGCGGCGGCGAGTCAACCGGCTCGACAGCTACCCGGCCATGTACCGCGACATCTGCGCGGGCATCGTGGCCGGCGCCCCGGGCGAGGACGCACGGCAGATCGCCGCCGTCGCCGCGCTCACGCTACGGCTGGACGCCGCAGCCTGCCGGGATGGGCCCGAACCCTGATCACCGGAATCACGGACATCACGGACATCGGGGACAGCGGGGACAGCGGGGACAGCGGGGTCCTGGCGCCGACGGCGCCCGGACCCCCGAATCGGACCGCCCTCACGGGCCCGGTGCGACCGCCACGCCATCGCCCGCCATCAGGACGCCGCAAGGTCGGCCGGCACCCGGCACCCGACCGCCCGCCGGGTTGCCGGTCCCGCCGCTGACGGCCGCGTGGGCGCGACGGCCTCGACCGCCGGTGCCACGATTGGGGAGATCGGGGACTGTGCCGCGCAGGTGTCGACCGGTCCCGCCACGGCGCGCGGCGCGGTCCCGGGATGGACGGCAAGCCTGCTGCCCCATTCCCGCAACCAACCGACGACTCGTTCCCCCGCCATCGGACGTGACACAAAGTACCCCTGGACCTCGTCACACTGCCAGGCGGCGAGAGAGGTCCAGGAACGCTGCGTTTCGACCCCCTCCGCGACAATCCGTAACCGCAGCGCATGTGCCAGGGAGACCGTGGACCGCACGATCTCGGCCGCGGCCGGATCGCGGTCGAGGTCACGCAGGAAGGTCCGGTCCAGCTTCACCTCGTCGGCCGGGAGTTCGCGCAGGTACGACAGCGAACAGAACCCGGTGCCGTAGTCGTCCAGGCTGACCCGCACACCGAACCGGCGCAGCCCCGCCAGGGTTCCCTGCGCCAGCTCCCGCGCCACGATGAGGGAGTCCTCGGTGACCTCGATGACAAGCGCCGAGGGCGGGAGCCGGTGCCGGGCGAGCGCGGCCCGCACCACGCCGACGAAGGCGCGGTCGACGATGACCGACGCGGGGACGTTCACCGACACCGCGAGCGGGGCACCCCGGCCGTGCCAGCGCGCGCAGTCGGCCAGGGCCTGGTCGAGGACCTGCACGGTGAGCTTCGGCATCAACCCGGCACGTTCGATCTCCGCCAGGAAGGCGTCGGGCTGCCGCACGCCGTCGACCGGATGGCGCCAGCGGACGAGGGCCTCCACACCGCTGATCCGACCGCTGCGCAGATCCGCCTTGGGCTGGTAACTCAGTTCAATCTGGCCGGAGTCCAGCGCATGGCGCACCTCGGCCCGCAGCAGCAGGCGGGCACGGTTGATCGGTGGATGGTCGCGGGCGTAGACGGTCTGCCCGTGGCGGCCCCCCTTCGCCAGGTACATCGCCTCCTCCGCGTGACGAAAGAGCTCCAGCGCGCCACGGCCGTGCTCGGGGGCATGGGCTATCCCCACGCTCGCCTCGGGCCGCACCGGAGTTCCCGCGAGTGGAACGGGCAGTTCCAGCACCTCCCGCAACCGCCGAGCGACCTGTTCGGCCCGGGCCACGTCGGCGCCGCGCAACAGCACGGCGAACGCGTTGCCGTCCACCCGGGCGAGCAGATCCGATCCGGACAGCGCTCCGCGCAGCCGGCAACCCACCGTGGCAAGCAGGCGGTCCCCATGCTCATGCCCGAGCGCCCCGTTGACATCACGCATCCGATCGAGATCGATGAGCAGCACCGACACGGACGTCGCGCCACGCGCCCGGTGCTCACCACCCGTGAGACAACGGCTGGCGACGTCGAGGAAGTACCGTCGGCCCGGCAGCCCGGTCAGCTCATCCACCACGCCGCGCCGCGGCCACGCACGGCCCACGCCTCCCCGGGGATCCCACGGCTGGATGTCCGGGCCGGCTGAACCGGCCAGACCGTTCGCGTCGGCCGGACCGTTCGGACCCGGCCAGACCGCCGCGGCGAGGATCGCCACCGCGATCGACAACGCCGCGGCCGCGAGCACCACGCACGACAACGCGACCGGCGACGGCGCGGGCCCGCCCCATCCGCCGATGAGACAGAGCAGTCCCAGAAGCAGACCCAGCGCACCCCCCATCAGGGCGGCGACCCCCGGGACCGGCCGGACCAGCATCGACCGGGGCAACACCGACCGGAACAAAACTGACCGGACCATCGTCGCTCCACCCGCAGCGCATCCATGACCTGGACGAGCACGCGGACCGACATCGCCGGTCCGCGTGCTCCCGGGGGCAGCCGTCCCCGCCTCGACCTCGTGGCGCAACCACCGGCGGCTACCCGACGGGCGGCCCGCACCGCCGTGCCGGATCGTCGAGCCACGCCGTATCCGATCCCGCCCATTCATCGAATTCCCCCGAAGCCGATCCCGCAATGTCCTTGAGTGAGCTGCGCCCCTGGGCGAGCCGCCGCAGCCGGTCGAGGTTGGCCGCCCACGACGTCACCGCCGCCGGCATCACGCGTCTGGTTTATCCCCGCGCTATCCGAGCGTAACGTGCGCCAGTTCGCAGGGTATCCGATGCCCGACTTTCCACCGGCATCGGCCCGGTCCGTGGCCGCCGACACCGTCGTTGGCCAACCGCCGGGGAACACTAATCACCGTGAAGGGCACCGGCGAAATCCAAACCGTTGCCGCCCGGGACCACACCGTGTCCATTCCGGGATATCCCCACCAGGGGCGGAGATCGTACAGTAATCAGCTCCCTGCCCGGCACCTCAGCGGGTTCCCCGGGCATCGGACAGGTGGCGTCGAACCGAGTCGGCGCTACCACCTCAGATTCGGTGACGCGATACGCGTGGTAACGGTCTCGCACCTCGACGGGGAAGGGATCCCAACCTTCAGCTCATCGAGACGACTAAACAGTTTTCTATATGCGGTCCGATGTCCGGCAACCATGACATTCCCCAGCTCACCGGGCATGGCGGTCCCCGGAATATGTCCGGGACCCGGCGCAGGACGGTGGCGGGGACACCTTCCACAATGGCCGGCGAATGGTTTGGACCGAATCGTGGGACACACCGAATCATGGAGCACGCAGTATCGCCGGCCCCTCGCCGGCGCGTGCCGCCGGGAGTCCACCGGACCGGCAGGCCGGATGGGCGCGGGGACCACGCCGGCGGGTCACACCAGCACCCCACGCCTCACTCACCGTTACATGCAGAGGCACTTCTGTTACCCTCGATACTCATTCCGAGCCGTGGAGGCTCGTCGCCCGCCGGACCGGATGCTCTACCCGAGCGACGCAGGGGGTCCGATGAAGACCGTGGCGGTGATTGTCCACTGGGGTCCGCACCGGCCGACCGTGGAGCTTGCGAGACGGCTCGATGGCAGCCCCGTCATCGCCCAGGTGGCGGTGGTCGCGAACGACCGGTCGGACCGACCCGACCACCTGCCGGCCTCGGTCGCCTGGATCCTGCCGCCCCGCGACCTCGGTCTCGGCGGAGGCTTCCGGCTCGCCAGCCACGGCTACCCCGCCGCGCAGGCCTATCTCCTGATCGGCAACCACGTCAGGATCCCGGACCTGGCGCTGCGCGCCTGCCTGGATCTGCTGGCCGGGACGAACATCGGCGTGGTCGCGCCCACCCTGGTCGACAACGACGGTCGGCGCTCGGGCCCGGCGCGGCTAAGCCCGGTCCTGGCGGCGCCGAAGGCCCGGCGTCCCCCCGGCGACCGCCCCCTGGCTGCCGACTGGGTCGCAGGCACGATCATGTTCGTCAAGGCGGACTGCCTGCGGCGGATCCCCCTGGACGGCCGTTACTACCTCGGGTTCGAGGATGTCGACTTCTGTTACCGCGTCCGGGACGCCGGATGGAGCGTCGTGGTCAGTCCGCACCGTGCACAGCGCGTCGGGAGCACGACCGTCCCCCGGCATGGCGACGCCTACTACGGGGTGCGCAACCGGCTCTGGTTCGCCCGGGTCCGCGGATGGCGGACCCGGGCCGCCTTGATCGCTCTGGCGACGGCGGTCGTCGTGCTACCCCGCGCCGTCGCGCTGGACATGCTCCTCGGGCACGGCACCCGGACCTCGGCCCTCGTCCTCCACGGCCTGCTGGACGGTCTCTCGATGCTCCCCCCGCCGGGAGAGGCACGTGACGACGAGCCGCGCGCCGCTCACTGGACAAGCTGGCCGTAGTCGGGCTGGTCACCAGACGGCGCGGACCGTTGCCGCACCACGGCAACGCCGGACGCGCCGATCCGGCACGTCACCTGTGGCGCCGCGAGGAACAGCGCCTGCCAGGCGAACATGTTCGGCCACCGGTCCAGCACGCGGCGATCCCACCGCCGCACCAGGTCCCCGGGGAGCAGCTCACGGGTGCGCCACCACGGCAGACCACCGGTGGTGGCGGTGGCGACGATGCGCAGTCCGTTGTCCTCCAACAGCCGCCGGGCCGAGTCGACGGTGTAGAACCGCAGGTGGGTAGCGTCCATGAGACCGGTCTCGGTGTACTCAAACCGACCCCGCAGGAACAGTGCGCGCTGCCGGTAGTGCAGCACGTTCGGCAGCGCCACCAGGACCCGGCCGCCGGGTGCCAGCGCCCGCCGGGCCTCTACGAGCAACGGCACCGGATCCGCCAGGTGCTCGAGGATGTGGGAAAGCAGCACGAGCTGGTGACTTCCGTCGGGGACGAAGGGCAGCCCGGCGTTCAGATCGGCGAGTTCGACGTGGTCGCACTCGGCCGTGGCGGCGGCCCGCTCGGACGGATCAATCGTCACCCCCGTCACCCGCCAGCCCCGGGCCCGCAGCAGCCGCGCGTTGTCCCCGGCTCCGCACCCACAATCCAGCGCCTTACCCGCCGGTATGTCGATCAGATCGAGGAGAGACGGGTTACCACCGTTGCGGTACCGCAGATCGGCTTCCATACACGACCCCTTGTCGCCATCATCGGAGAAGCTACAGGCAGTCAAGAGAACTCGAAACGTTACTATGACACGCTTCGCAACACAGGACTAGCACCTGGAGAGACATTAAAATCGCTCTCCGTGCAGATCTCGCGTCGATCCACCGCCCCGACCGCCTCCCTCACCGATCGACCCGCCCGGGTTCTGCTGCTGAGCAGTTCCCGCGGCCTCGGTGGCGGGATCGAGCGTTATCTCTCGACGATCGAAGAGACACTGCGGGCCGGTGGGGCCGATCTCCTGCGGGTCGACATGCTGGAGCCAGGCGTCGAGCTGACCCCGGCGATCAGGGCGCGCTTCACATCGCGCGCGCTCGCCGCGGCGCGCCGCTTCGGCCAGGCCGACAGCGTGGTCGCCGGGCACGCCAACCTCATCCCTGTCGCGGCGGCGGCCGTCCGACTGTCCCGGGCCCGTCTCGGCCCGGTGCTGCTCTACGGCACCGACATCTGGGGCATGCGCCGCACCGACCGCGCGATCCTGCGCGCCGACCCGCTCCTGCGCCCGGTCACGATCAGTTCCTACAGCGCCGGCGCGCTGTCGACGCTGGGTCTGGCGCCCATCCTCCGGCCGGGCATCTCACCGACGTGGCGGGCGACCCTGCTGGCCGAGGCGAACCGCCGCCGGCCGTTGTCCCCCGTACCGACCATGCTGAGCGTGTTCCGGCTCAGTGACTGGGTGGGCAAGGGTGCGGGGGTCCTGCTGGAGGCCGTGGAGTCCGTCCGGGCCACCCTCGGCCCGGTCCGGCTGGTGTTCGCCGGGCAGGGCCCGGCACCCGGGGCCCTGCATGAGCTGGTGTCCGCGCACCCCGACACCGAGCTGCACGAGTCCCCGACCGACGACGCGTTGGCACGCCTCTACGCCACCGCCGACCTGTTCGCGCTGTGCACCCGCACCCGCTCGCGCGGGCCACGGATCAGCGGCGAGGGCTACGGCATCGTGCTGCTCGAGGCGCAGCTCGCCGGGTGCGCGGTGGTCGGACCCGCCTCAGGCGGTAGCCACGACGCCTACCAGGACGGCGTGACCGGGCAGACGCCGATGGACGAGTCGGCGCAGGCGCTGGCGGACGTCCTGCACGGCATGCTCGCCGACCGAGCGCGACTGGCCCGCGTCGGCCGGCGCGCCGCGGAGTGGGCCGAGGCCGCCACTCGGCCCGACGACTACCTCCGCACGGTTTTCACCGCCCTGACCGGACGGCTACCGACCAGCGAGGGCCGGGACATCCCGGTCCAGCCCACGGGCACCGGAACTCGGCGGGGGGCGCCACGGGCCGATGCTCCCACCGGATCGGCGTGACTCCCGGATCCGGATTACGAATATCAAATACCGACCAGAGACAACCATAACGCCATCGGCAGCCAACAGCCGGAAATGGTTGCCGGTCGCTCCTACTCCAGGTAGTCGCGCAGCTTCTGCGACCGGGAGGGATGCCGAAGCTTGGACAGCGTCTTCGACTCGATCTGGCGGATGCGCTCCCGGGTGACCCCGAACTCGCGCCCGACCTCCTCCAACGTACGCGGGTGCCCGTCAGTGAGCCCGAAGCGCAGCTGGATGACCTTCTTCTCCCGGTCGGACAGGGTGTGCAGGACCGAGTCGAGCTGCTCCTGAAGCAGGATGAAGCTGGCCGCGTCGACCGGGACGACGGCGTCGCAGTCCTCGATGAAGTCGCCGAGGTGGGAGTCCTCCTCCTCACCGATGGGGGTCTCCAGCGACACCGGCTCCTGTGAGACCTTGAGGATCTCACGCACCTTGTCCGGGGTGAGATCCATCTCCTTGGCGATCTCCTCCGGACTCGGCTCCCGGCCGAGGTCCTGCAGGAGCTGCCGCTGGATGCGGATCAGCTTGTTGATGGTCTCGACCATGTGCACCGGGATGCGGATGGTGCGTGCCTGGTCGGCGATGGCCCGCGTGATCGCCTGCCGGATCCACCAGGTGGCGTAGGTCGAGAACTTGTAGCCCTTGGTGTAGTCGAACTTCTCGACCGCCCGGATCAGGCCGAGGTTGCCCTCCTGGATGAGGTCCAGGAACAGCATGCCGCGCCCGACGTACCGCTTGGCGATCGAGACGACGAGACGCAGGTTCGCCTCGACCAGCTTGCGCTTGGCGATCTGCCCGTCGCGTTCGATGGCCTCGAGGTCCCGCCGCATCTGCGGGGAAGTTTTCTTGGTGGCCACCGCCAGCTTCTCGGATGCGAACAGCCCCGCCTCGATCCGCTTGGCGAGATCAACCTCCTCCTCGGCGGTGAGCAGGGGGACCTTGCCGATCTCCTTGAGGTACATGCGCACCGGGTCGGAGGTCGGCGCCTTGAGGGCGAGCTCCTCCTCCTCGCGGCGACGGCGGGCCAGCAGATCCTCCTCGTCGGGGCTCTCACCTCCCGCCTCGAGTACCTCGATGCCCTCGTCGTTCAGCACCTGCAGCACCGTCTCGGCCTGCTCCGGGGGCAGCTCCGCGGCCTGGATGGCGACCGTGACATCCTCGGTGGTGAGGAACCCGATCTCCTTGCCCCGGGTGATGAGGTCCTTGACCTCGTCCACCTGGGCTTCGCGGGGTAGGACGGTAGGACTCATGGGCGGAATCTCGTCACTTCCTTCTCGGGATCGACCCAGGTTACGCGGCACCTACGCCCCGCTCCCGGAGTTGATGCTTGTGCTGCTCCAAAGCGATCAGCTCGCCGAATGCACGACGAAGGGCCTCGGCGTCGGTCACCCCGTTGAGCCGCTGCACACGCGACTTCAGGTCCGTGATCCGACGGGTCACATGCAACTCCTGTACCCGCGACATCTGTTCGTCGACATAACGATCATCCACATCGTGGTCGCACAGCACCCTCTCCACTGCAAGGGCAGTGACGAAGCGTCGCAGCTCCTCCTCCGAAGCCGCCGCGGTCAGCTCGGTCACCCAGGTGGTGACCTCACCGGACCGCGCCAGCCCCGCGCACACCCCACCGGCCTCGGCGATGAGGTCACGGACGGCACGGTGCGCGGGAACAGTGAACATCTCCGGAGCCAGCGTGTCGAACATCGAGCCCGCCAGCCCGGGATACTGAACGGCCAGCTTGAGCGCCTCACGCTCCACGATGACCGCCGCGTCATCGGCCCCCGCCCCGCGCCGACGCATCGGCGCGGAACGGGCACCAGCCCGCTCGCTCCCCTGCCTCGACCGGTGCTCGGCCACCCGGCCCACCACGAACCGCTCGTCGAGGAAACCCAGCCAGCGGTCCAGGTTCACCGCGTACCGGTGCCGCAACGCGGCGTCCTTGAGCCGGTTGACCAGCGGCGCGGCGGCGTCCAAGGCGGCGAGCCGGCCCTCGGTGGTGTTGAGGTCGTAGCGGTCGAGCACCCCGCGGATCGCGAACTCGACCAGCGGCACCCGGCTGGCCACCAGATCCCGCACGGCGCCGTCGCCGCCGCTCATCCACAGCTCGCAGGGGTCGCGGCCGGAGGGCTCCACCGCCACGAAGGTCTGGGTGGCGAAGCGCTCCTCGTGCTCGAAGGCGCGTAGCGCCGCCTTCTGCCCGGCCGCGTCGCCGTCGAACGTGAAAATCACTTCACCGCGACGCTCGTCGGAGTCCATGAGCAGCCGGCGGACCACCGCGACGTGCTCGGAGCCGAAGGCGGTGCCACAGGTCGCCACGGCCGTGGTGACCCCGGCGAGATGGCAGGCCATGACGTCGGTATAGCCTTCGACCACCACGACCTGGTAGCGGCGGGCGATGTCACGACGGGCGAGGTCGGCGCCGTAGAGCAGGTTCGCCTTCTTGAACAACGGCGTGTCCGGCGTGTTGAGGTACTTCGGCCCGGCGTTCGGGGCGCCGTCCTCGGCGAGGCGCCGCCCACCGAAGCCGACCACCTCACCGGCGAGATCCCTGATCGGCCACATCAGCCGATGATGGAAACGGTCGATCAGGCCCCCGCGGGCGCCCTGTTTGGCCAGCCCCCCGAGCACCAGCTCCTCCCCGGTGAAGCGCCGGGCGAGCAGATGCCGGGTGAGGGTGTCCCAGCCGGTCGGGGCGTAGCCGACCTCGAAGCGCGCCGCCGCGGTGGGATCGAATCCCCGCGCAGCGAGGAAGTCCCAGCCTGCGCGCGCGGAGGCCTGCGACTCTAGCTGCTCGGCGTAGAACTCGGCGGCCACCCGGTGCGCCTCCAGCAGCCGCTGCCGCTGGCTGGACACCGTACGGTCGGTGGTCCCACCGCCCTCGTAGGTCAGCGCCACCCCGGCCCGGCGCGCCAGGCGCTCCGCCGCCTCCCGGAAGGTCAGCCCGTCGATCTCCCGCACGAAGGAGTAGACGTCGCCACCCTGCTGGCATCCGAAACAGTGGAACAGGCCGGTTGCCGCATTGACGTAGAAGGAGGGTGACTTCTCGTCATGGAACGGGCACAGCCCGACGAGCTCGTTACGCCCCGCCGGACGCAGTTGTACGTGCTCGGCCACGACGTCCGCAATCGGCGAGCGCTCCCGGACCAGGGCGACGTCGGCGTCACGGATTCGTCCCCCCACCCGTCCCTCCCAAGTCCGCGTCGAGACTCTGCGGGTACCCGAACGAGAGGTAGCTCGCCCGGGGCAGAGCGCCCGTCAATATGTTTGCCACGTCCATTCCCGCCGGATCGATGCCAGGACCACCACCCGCCGGCCTACCCGGCCTGTCGACGAGTGACGCGGCGCCCCTCACATCGGTCCTACCGCTGCGATGGTACGTGTCGTAAGCACGACAGTACCGATCATGCCACGTGAATGTTGGGGACAGGGGCCGTGACGTGCATGCCGAGCTGCGATGTCGGGCCGCGGAGCGCGCGCCGGCTCGCTCCCCCAACCGAGGGAGCGAGTGTCCCCCCGAACGGGGGAACACCCGAAACACCGTCGGGACATCGGGCCAGCGGTGGAAACCCACCGGACCCACCACGCACCGGGTCCCCCGCACACCGGCGTCCCCCGCACACCGGGCTCGTGGCTCACAGGACCCGCGGCGCCGGTCGTCCACACAGCAGCGCATACCGCCGCTCGGCGCTGGCGTCGGTCAGACGCGCCACCTGGTCGATGACGACCCGTAGCCGTGCCGCATCGTCAGCGGCCATGCGGTAGGCCGCGCGCAACGACGGCTCGAGCACGTCCGGCGCGCCCCGGGAGAGCATCGCCACGAGCTCCGCGACCACCTCCCGCTGCCGGGACTGCCGGGCGCGGGCACCCGGCCGCTCCAGCACATACCAGGCGGTGACCCCCTTGAGCGCCGCGCACTCGGCCACGGTGTCCGGATCCACCACCAGATCCGCGCCATAGCGCCACAGCGGACCGTCGGGATGGCACGCCCGGGTGGCACGGACCGCGCTGTGCGCGAACCGGGCGATGAGCTCGCTGGTCATCGCCCGCAGGGCGGCCTGGCCCCGGGCCGAGGTGATCTCGGAGCGGACCCACCAGGGCTGGGACCGCAGGGTGCCCAGGGCTGCCGCCACTGCCTCGGCGGACGGCCCCGGGTAGCGGACGGCGGTCGCGGCGGCGAGCTCCGCCCGGCGGCCGGAATCGTCGAGGGCGGCCAGATCGATGTGTCCGGCAACGACCCCGTCCTCAAGGTCGTGCACCGAATAGGCCACGTCGTCCGCCCAGTCCATGATCTGCGTCTCGACACAGCGCCGGGCGGCCGGTGCGCCCTCCCGGACCCAGCGGAGCACGGACAGGTCGTCGGCGTAGGCGCCGAACTTCGCGCTGTCCGCCCGGGGCCCAGGGCTGCGCGGCCACGGGTACTTCGTCGCCGCGTCCAGGGTCGCCCGGGTAAGGTTCAGGCCCGCGCTGCGACCGTCACAGTCGACGATCTTGACTTCGAGCCTGGTCAGCTCGCGCAGGCTCTGGGCGTTGCCCTCGAAGCCACCGCAGGCGGCTGCGGCCTCGTCAAGCGCCAGCTCGCCGTTATGCCCGAAAGGGGGATGACCCAGATCATGCGCGAGGCACGCCGCCTCGACCAGGTCGGGGTCCGCGCCCAGTTCCTCGGCGAGCTCCCGGCCCACCTGGGCGGTCTCCAGGGAGTGGGTCAGCCGGGTACGCGGGAAGTCGTCGTCGAGCGGGCCCACGACCTGGGTTTTTCCCGCCAGCCTGCGCAGCGCGCTGGAGTGCAGCACCCGGGCTCGGTCCCGGGCGAAGGGACGGCGCTGAGCCGGTGTGGCCTTCGGGCGTTCCACGACCCGACGGGCCGTGTCCGAGGTGTCATACCACTCACTGACCACGAGTTTGAGAGTATCGGCGCGATTCCGCGACCTCCATCGAGCTCAGCGGCGATACTTTGTGCGCACCCTTCCCCGAATCGGCCCGGAGGCCTGCCGTGGACAAGATCATTAGGTATGGGGCGATCGCGTTCCTCATCTTCTTCGTGGTGACCGCGCCCAACAGCGCGGCCAGTATCGTCGGCCGCGCCTTCGACTGGCTGCAGTCCGTCGGTAACGGGGTGTCCCAGTTCGTAACCGATACCGCTCTGTAATGGCTACCCGGCCACTCTTGATGTCTGGGACACTGCCGGCGTGGTGAGACTCCAGCTTCCGGACCTGGCTCAGCGCGACACCAAGTACCTCGCATCCCAGGAGCGCCTGGTGATGATGGTGCGGTTGCACTGGGCGGTCCTGCTGCCCATCTTCCTGCAGACTGTCGGGGCCGTGCTGCTCGCGCTCGTGGCGAACATCCTGTTCGCCTCACAGGACGTCGACGCCGGCATCATCACCACGCTGCTGTGGTACTTCGCCCTCTTCATGATCTTGAGGATGCTGTGGAGGGTCGCCGACTGGCAGTTCGAGCACCTTATGATCACCGACAAACGGCTCCTGAAGGTGTCCGGGATCTTTTTCCGCAAGGTCCAGACGATGCCACTTTCCAAGATCACAGATCTCACGTACAACCGGGATCCGCTTGGCCGGTTGCTCGGGTACGGCGAGTTCGTCGTGGAGTCCGCCGGCCAGGACCAGGCACTTTCCAAGATCCAGTTCCTGCCGCGTCCAGACCGGCTCTACCTCACCCTGGTCGACATGACCTTCGGTGGAGCACCCGCCCCAGCCGGAGACGACTGAGGGACGGCCCGGACTGAGGGACATCCGGTGGGACCGGGGGAGATCCCCCGGTCCCACCGGATGTCCCAGCCCCGTGCCTTCTCGGCCGCCGGCCCTGGACGGGTCAGCGCAGCAGGTCGCGGGCGGCCTCGACGATGTGCCTCGCGGAGATGCCGGCCGCGTCCAGGAGCTCCTGAGACGTCCCGGAACCCGGCAGCGACCGCACCGCGAGATGACGGACCGACAGCGGCACGCCGCCGTCGCTGAGCGCTTCCAGCACCGCGCTGGCCAGTCCACCCTCTGGGTAGTGATCCTCGGTGACGACGATGCGCCCGCCGGTGGCCTGGGCGGCGTCGGCGAGCGTCGCCGCGTCGACCGGCTTCACGGAATACAGGTCGATCACGCGGGCCGCGGTCCCCTCGGCCACGAGTGTGTCCGCCGCGGCCAGCGACTCGTGCAGGGTGACACCGGCACCGATGAGCGTGACGGTGTCGGCATTCGATCGGCGGAGCACCTTGGAACCACCGGGGGCAAACGGCTCGTCCGGGCCATAGAGCACGGGGTAGGCGCCACGGGTGGTGCGCAGGTAGCTGACCCCGGGCAGATTCGCCATCGTCTCGACGAGCTTCGCGGCGGACGTCGCGTCGCTCGGGTAGAGCACCGTCGAGCCGCCGACCGCCCGCATCATGGCGAGGTCCTCGAGCGCCATCTGCGACGGCCCGTCGGCGCCGATCTCGACTCCCGCGTGGCTGCCGGACAGCCGGATGTCGGCCTGGGAGATCGCCGCCATCCGGATGAAGTCGTAGGCCCGGGAGAAGAACGCCGCGAACGTGGAGGCGAAAGGCACGTAGCCACGCACCGACAGCCCGACCGCCGCCGCGACGAGCTGCTGCTCGGCGATGAAGATCTCGAAGAAGCGGTCCGGGTAGATCTTGGCGAAGTCCTCGGAGTAGGTCGAGTTGCTGACCTCCGCGTCGAGCGCCACCACGTCGGTGCGGGCTCCGAGCGCGGCGAGCGCCTGGCCGTAGGCGCGCCGAGTCGCCACCTTGGCGCCGAGATCGTAGGTGGGCAGTGTGATGACGGGCCGCTCGACCGGCGCCGGTCGGGGGAGGCCCGCGGGCGGCACCGGACCGCGAACCCGCAGGTCGCGCAGGCCGCCGAGCTCGGCGATGGCGCGGTCGGCCATGTCGGCGGGGAACGGCTTGCCGTGCCAGCCCTCGACGTCCGCGGTCTCGGAGAAGCCCTCGCCCTTGCGGGTGCGGGCGAGGATGACGGTCGGCCGGGTGACGTCCTCGGCGTCGGCGAGCACCGCGTCGATCGCGGCGATGTCGTGGCCGTCAACGACGACCGCGCGAGCGCCGAAGGACTCCACCCGCCTGGCGTAGGTGTCGAGGTCCCAGCCGAGCTCGGTCGGGCCGCGCTGGCCGAGCCGGTTGACGTCGACGATCGCGATGAGGTTGGAGAGGTTGTAGTAGGAGGCCTTGTCCAGTGCCTCCCAGACCGAGCCCTCCGCCATCTCGCTGTCACCGCAGATCACCCAGACCCGGTAGGGCACCTTGTCCAGGTACTTACCGGCGAGCGCGACGCCCACGCCGTCGGGCAGGCCCTGCCCGAGCGACCCGGTCGCGACGTCGACCCACGGCAGGACAGGCGTCGGGTGGCCCTGAAGCCGCTCACCGAAACGGCGGTAGCCATTGATCAACTCGTCGTCACCGACGACCCCGACCGCCTTGAAGATGGAGTAGATCAGCGGGGATGCGTGCCCCTTCGAAAAGATCAGATGATCGTTCGCCGGGTCCGCCGGGTTGTCCCAGTCGTACCGAAGGTGGCGCGCGACGAGAACCGCCAGCACGTCCGCGGCCGACATCGACGAGGTGGGATGCCCGGAACCCGCCGAGGTGCTGCTGCGCACCGAGTCGACCCGCAGTTGCTGCGCGAGTTCCCGAACCGTCTCCAGGTCGGCCGTCCCGACCGTGCTCTCGGATACGGGAGTTGCCACACCAGTCTCCTTACAGTGTCGTTCCACACCCGGAAGGTAATCTCCGGAGGGTTCTCTCGCGCCGCGGGCAGCCGACTCCGCCGCTTTGCCTCACTACCACGTGTCGCACTACCCCCTCACCCGGCGATCCGAACCGTATCAGCGGCGGCCGACGGCAAAGAGAGCCGAAGTGGGCCTTGGTATGTCAGAGGCGTCACGGGTTCGTATCCGCTGCTGCCGACGAGCGTCGACCCGGTGTCAGACGGCCCGGGTGGTCGCCGAAGGTGGTGATGCCTGGCGGAAGAGCTGGTACCACCGGTAACCGATCCCCTCGCGGATGATGTACCGGACCTGCGTGCCGAAGCCGTGGACGGCCGGCCCCCGGTCGGCCGGGGAGGTGACGGCGTCAACACCGAGGTCACGGGCCATCGTCCGAGAACGCAGGCTGTGCCAGGGATCGGTGACCAGCACGGCGGTGTGCCAGTGCCGCGAGTTCATCAACCCGGCTACGGCGGTCAGCGATCCGAGCGTGTTCGAACCCTCGGGTAGGACGAGCACCCGATCCGGGGGGATACCCCGCTGCCGCAGATAGGTCGCGCTGGCCTCGCCCTCGGTGTAACGGTCGCCCGGCTGCTTCCCACCGACTGTGATCACCTGAGGGGCGATTCCCTCCCGGTAGAGCTCCAGCACGTGGTCGAGACGGGCGGCGAGGACCGCCGAGGGACGCCCGTCGTACTGCGAAGCACCGAGCACCACGAGGACGTCGGACCGGGGCCGGTGATCCTCCCTGCCCACCCCCCAGACCTGCAGAAACGTCACCACGGCGAGAACCATGATGCCGAGGAGGACAGCCGCCACCGCCCGCATCATCCAACGCCACCATGGCACGCGGTACCAGGTCACGCGAAACGGGTTGACGATGAGACGAGGACGGGACAGGCCCACACGAACGAACAGTAGCGTCCCTATGGGCACACGACCGACATCACAGGGCAACTGCCCCCTTCATCCGCCCAGCCCCGATCGGGATCCCGGCCCGGAAAGGGCAGGAAACGAGCCAGGCGGAAACTCACCCGACCGTCGACCGGCCAAGAACCGCGGCACGCCCGGCCTCCAGCCGGGCCACCGGCACCCGAAACGGCGAACAGGAGACGTAGTCGAGCCCGAGTTCGGCGAAGAAGTGCACGGAGTCGGGATCACCGCCGTGCTCGCCACAGACGCCAAGGCCGAGATCGGGCCGAGCGCCCCGCCCAGCCCGGACCGCCGTCCTCATCAGGGCGCCCACCCCGTCGCGGTCCACCGACGCGAACGGCGACCCGGCGAGGATGCCGAGGTCAAGGTAGCGCGGCAGCAACGATGCCTCGACGTCATCCCGGGAGAAACCCCAGAGCAGCTGGGTGAGGTCGTTGGTGCCGAACGAGAAGAACTCGGCGCGCCGGGCGATCTGGTCCGCGGTGAGCGCCGCCCGCGGA
This sequence comes from Frankia sp. CeCAU1, assembly GCF_977971845.1. NCBI lineage: Bacteria > Bacillati > Actinomycetota > Actinomycetes > Frankiales > Frankiaceae > Frankia > Frankia sp. CeCAU1. Next base: position 29,603 of record NZ_CDWWXA010000009.1, read on the forward strand.
ACCTCGATCATCGTGCCGATCGGCAGGTCGATCTCCAGGCCGCTCTCGGTGCCGACCTCGGCCAGCACCCCGCGCACCCGGTCCCGGATGGCATCCAGCTCCGTCGCGGTGGAGATGAACGGAACCATGATCTCGGGACGGGGATCACCGCCTACGCTGCGGCAGCGCACCAGCGCCTCGGCGATCGCCCGCGCCTGCAGTTCCACCAGCCCCGGGACGGTGAGAGCGAGTCGGGCGCCGCGGCGACCCAGCATCGGGTTGGTCTCGTGCATGCTGCGCAGGACCGCCAGCCTCGCCCGGTCGGCGTCGTCGACCGGCCTTCCGGCGGCGTCCGCGGCGGCGATCGACACGGACAGCTCGGTGAGGTCCGGGAGGAACTCGTGCAACGGCGGATCGAGCAGCCGGACCGTGACGGGCAGACCGTCCATCGCGGTGAAGATCTCGACGAAATCCTCCCGTTGCGGGGGAAGCAGCCGGCTGAGCGCCTCGGTCCGCTCGGCCGGCGTTCCCGCGAGGATCATCTGCTCGACCAGGGTACGACGATCCCCGAGGAACATGTGCTCGGTGCGGCACAGCCCGATGCCCGCAGCGCCGAACCGGCGGGCCCGCGCGGCGTCCGGCCCGGTGTCGGCATTCGCGCGGACCCGCAGCCGGCGGGACCGGTCGGCGTGCCGCATCAGCCGGTCCACGGCGGCGACCAGGTCCCCGCCCGGCCGGGGATGGTCGAGGCGGCCGGCCTCGTCGGGACGGCCGGCCTCGAAGTACTCGACGACTGGTGATGGGACGAGTGGTACGGAACCGGGGTATACCGCGCCGATGGTCCCGTCGATGGAGAGGATGTCCCCCTCCCGCACGACCACGCCCCGCCCGGTGGTGAGGCGGCGGCCGGCGGGATCGACCTCGATCTCCTCGGCCCCGCACACGCAGGTCCGGCCCAATCCTCTGGCAACGACGGCGGCATGCGACGTCCGGCCGCCTCGGGAGGTCAGGATTCCGCGCGCCGCGAGCATGCCCGCGAGGTCATCGGGATTCGTCTCGCGGCGGACGAGGATGACCGGTCGGCCCTCGGCCGCCACCCGCACCGCCTCGGCGGCGTCGAAGACGGCCTCCCCCACCGCGGCCCCGGGCGCGGCGTTCACTCCCGTCGCGATCGGGGCGGGCCGGGCCGTGTCGTCGAAGCGCGGGAACATCAGGGTGGCGAGCTGGTCGCCGCTCACCCGGCACAGCGCCTCGTCGTCGTCGATGACACCGCCTTCGGCGAGCGTGGCGGCGATCCGGAAAGCCGCCGCGGCAGTGCGTTTGCCGACGCGGGTCTGCAGGATCCACAACCTGCCATGTTCGATCGTGAACTCGATGTCGCACAGGTCCCGGTAGTGCTTCTCCAGGCGCGTCATGATCTCGCGCAGTTCGGTGAAGGATGCCGGGTCGATCCGCTCCAGCTCGGCGAGGGGAACCGGGTTACGGATCCCGGCCACCACATCCTCGCCCTGGGCATTGGGCAAATAGTCTCCGTACACGCCGGGTTCGCCGCTGCCCGGATCCCGGGTGAAGGCCACCCCGGTGCCCGAGTCCGTTCCAAGGTTGCCGAACACCATCGCGACGACGCTCACTGCCGTCCCGAGATCGTCCGGAATGCGCTCGGTACGGCGGTACAGCCGGGCCCGCGGCCCGTTCCAGGAGTCGAACACCGCTCGGATCGCGAGATCCAGCTGCTCGCGGGGATCCTGGGGGAAGGGGCTGCCGGTGCGCTCGAGCACGATCCGCTGGTAGGTCGCGACGAGCGCCCGCAGGTCGTTCTCGTCGAGGTCGAGGTCGCTGCTGGTGCCCTTGGCCCGCTTCGCCGCCTCGAGGGCCGCGTCGAACGACGGCTCGCCGACGCCGAGGACGGTCCGGCCGAACATGGCCAGCAGCCGGCGGTAGGAGTCCCAGGCGAACCGCGGCGAACCTGACTGCTCGGCCAGGCCCAAGACGGCCTGATCGGTCAGGCCGATGTTCAGAATGGTGTCCATCATCCCGGGCATGGAGAACTTCGCGCCGGAACGCACCGACACCAGCAGCGGATCGTCGGCCTGGCCGAGCCGCCGTCCCCGGGCGGTCTCCAGGGCGGCAAGATGATGATCGATCTCCGCCCGTAGCCCGACCGGTTCGCCACCGACAAGATACTCCCGGCATGCCTGGGTGCTGATAGTGAACCCGGGCGGGACAGGCAGGCCGAGATTCGTCATCTCGGCGAGGTTCGCACCCTTACCACCGAGAAGATCCTTCATGTCCTTGTTGCCCTGGTGGAAGCCATACACGTAGCGCGCCATGGTCGTCCCTTCCGCCCCGGAGTGATACCCAGACGCTAACCCGCGGTAACGGTATGCGCAGCCAGAATGCCCATGATCAGCGAACGGAAGCGGACAGCGAGCCGAGAGCCTCCCAGTCGAGAGCTCCGGCCGTCAGGTCCCGGATCCAGGCCAGCAGACCGAGCCGCGCCGCCCGCACCGCCGGGTCGTCGGCCATCACCATCACCGCGTCGAAGAACACGTCGACGGCGGCCGGCAGGTCTCCGGCTGCGGCGACCAGCTCATCAAGGGAGATCGCTCCGGCCGCCGTCTCCGCGGTGACAGCCGAATCGGCACCGGAGGACGCGAGCCGCTGGGCGAGCGCTGTCACGACCTCCAGCAGGTCGATCTCGGCGGGTTCGGTGAGGCGCTGCGCGTCGAGCACCGCCGGGGTCCCGGCCGGCACGATCCGGCGGACCCGCTGCAACGCGGCGGCCAGGGCGGCGAAGCCGGCGGCGGGTGCGGACTCCCCCTGGACGAGCTGCCGCAGTGTCACCAAGGTGGCGGCCGCGCGGGCCGGCGTGCCGGTGAGCGGCCCGACCGCGCCGACCAGGCGGTGGTCCACCCCGGCATCGAGTAGTTGCTGGACGTAGCGGCCACGGACAAACGTCTCGGCGGCCTCGAGCGCCTCGGCGGACACCGGCACCGGGGTGAGTCGGGCGGCGCGGGCCAGCGCGCCGGTGACGGTGAGGGCGGCGAGCTCGGGCCGGCTGCCCAGGATCGCGGCGACCCCGAGCGCGGCCCGGCGCAACCCGAACGGATCCGAACTCCCCGTGGGGGCCGCGTCGAGCGCGAACAGCCCGACAAGCAGATCGAGCCGGTCGGCGAGGGCCAGCAGGCCACCGGGGGCGGTACCGGGCAGCTGGTCACCGGCCCGGCGGGGCAGCTCCATCTCAAAGAGGGCGACGGCGACTGCCTCGGGCTCACCGGCCCGGCGGGCATACTCCCGCGCCATCGTGCCGGCGAGGCTCGACAGCTCGATGACCATCTGGGTGGCCAGATCGAACTTGGCGAGCGCGGCCGCCCGGCCCAAGGTGGCCCGGTCGTCCTCACCGAGGTCGATCTCCTCGGCGAGGTCACGCGCCAGCGCCGCGATGCGGTCGGCCCGGTCCGCGACGGAGCCGAGCCGCTGTTCGAACGTCAGCTTCGCGAGCTCCGCCCGGAACGTCTCGAGCGGCACCGTGATGTCGGCGTCGTAGAAGAAGGCGGCGTCGGTGAACCGGGCCCGGATGACGTCCTCGTTGCCTGCGCGGACCAGCGCTTGGTCGACCTTACCATCGGCGACGGCTACGAACGACGGCAGCAGCCGCCCGGCGGCGTCACGCACCGGCAGGTAGCGCTGGTGCTTGCGCATGACGGTGGTGAGGATCTCCGCCGGCAGGTCCAGAAAGCGTTCCTCGAAGGACCCGAGGATCGGGCACGGGAACTCGACGAGGTTCGCCACCTCGGTGAGCACGTCCGCCTCGGCGACGAGGTCGATGTGACCGCCGGAGTCCGCGGTGAGCTTGGCCGCCTCCCCGACGACGAGCTCGCGGCGAACCACCGGGTCGAGCAGGATCGACCGGGCAGCGAGCAGTTCTGGGTAGCCGGACGCGCTCGGCACGTCGAGCGGCGGGGAGCCGGCCCGCCGGTGGCCGCGGGTGGTCCGACCGGCCGCGAGCGTCGACACCGTCACCGGCACCACGGTCTCGCCGAGCAGGGCGAGCAGCCAGCGCACCGGCCGGCTGAACGACAAGGTCGGATCGTTCCAGCGCATGTTGCGCTCCGCGCGCAGCCCCGCCACCAGCTCACCGAGCACCCCGGCCAGCACCCGGGCGGCGTCCCGGCCGGCCTCGGTGCGCACGAGCGCGACATGCTCGACACCGCGGTGGGTGACGACCTGGAGGCCGGCGGGATCCGCACCCTGACCACGCGCGAACCCGACGGCGGCCTTCGTCGGCGCGCCGGCGGCGTCGTAGGCGGCCGAGACGCGCGGGCCGCGGACGACCCGCTCGACGTCCGGCTCCCGGGGCGCCACCTCGTCAACGATCGCCACGATGCGCCGGGGAGTGCCCAGCACCCGGACCGCACCGTGCGTGAGGCGGGTGGCCGCCAGCCGCTCAACGAGGCCGGCGCGCACCGCCTCGATGGTCCGGGTCACCTCGGCCGCCGGGAGCTCCTCCGTCCCGATCTCGAACAGCAGGGTGGCCGGCGCCTCGGCCCGGGTGGTCACCGCGGCGGGCACCGCGGCCGGTGGCGGGGAGGCCGCCCCGAGGGGATGGCCGAGCTCCTCGCGGCGGTCCCGCCACAGCGTCGCGACCTCCCGCGACAGTCCGCGCATCTGCGCGAAGGAGGTGGCCCGCTCGGTGGTAGAGACCGCGCCCCGGGAGTCGAGGATGTTGAAGGCGTGCGAGCACTTCAGCACGTAGGAGTGCGCGGGGACGGGCAGCCGGGCGTCGATGAGCCGGCGGGCCTCGGCGGCGTAGTCGGCGTAGAGCCGGCGCACGGTGTCGATGTCGGCGTCGTCGAGGTAGTACCGGGACATCTCGTACTCGGCCTGGCCGAACACCTCGCCGTAGGAGATGCCGGGGGCGTAAGCGATCTCGCTGAAGTGGCGGACGCCCTGCAGGGCCATGAGGATGCGTTCCACGCCATAGGTGATCTCGACGCTGACGGTGTCGAGCGTCTGGCCACCGGCCTGCTGGAAGTAGGTGAACTGGGTGATCTCCAGGCCGTCGAGCCAGACCTCCCAGCCCAGACCCCAGGCACCGAACGCGGGCGAGGCCCAGTTGTCCTCGACGAACCGGACATCGTGGGCGGCGGTGTCGATGCCGAGCGCCGCGAGGCTACCCAGGTAGAGCTCCTGGGGGTTACCCGGATCCGGTTTGAGGATGACCTGGAACTGGGTGTGGGTCTGCAGCCGGTTCGGGTTGTGGCCGTAGCGGGAGTCGTCGGGACGGACCGAAGGTTCGACGTACGCGACCCGCCACGGCTCCGGTCCGAGCACCCGCAGCACCGTGGCTGGGTTGAGCGTACCGGCGCCGACCTCGGTGTTGAACGGCTGCACGATCATGCAGCCGCGGTCGGTCCAGTAACGGGTCAGCGCCAGCAGCGCGTCCTGCATGGTCAACATCGAGCGAGCCTCGGCATTTCGCTGTCGCGGTCACGAGTGGGGCGGGACACCCCGGCTCCGGAGACCGGACACCGGTCCGCCGGCGACCGGTGTCCGAAGAGAGCGGTCAGGCGATCAGGGAGGGGACTGTCCACAGGACATCGACACTCCGAATCCATGATCCATAAATTCACGATCAATAGATCTGCAAACCATAGATCCACAATCCATAGATCGTAGATTCCATGATGCTGGGTCGAGGCTACCGGTAACCACCGACAATCCCGCGGTTGGTCACGGCCGGCCGGCGCCCGGCGCACCGACGGAGCGCGGCGGCTCGCCGGGGGCCGCGGTGTCGGCGTCCGGCGTACGGTCGGACCGATGGGTCCGCGCCGAGCCGCCCGGCCCGTCCACCGACACCAGCACCTCGAAGGTGCCAGGCCCGTCAACCGCGAAGACGAGCAGCGGCGTCAGCGCGTACCGCACCTCGAAGGCGGACAACGCGCGACGCCACGCGCCCGGCCCGTCCCACTCGGTGGTCATCAGCCACGAGCCGGGTTCGTCGAGCGCCTGGGCGATCCGCCCACCACGGAATCCCGGGGCCCGGGCGAGCGCGTCGAGCGCCGGACGTGCCGCCGCGGCGAACCCCGCACCGCCCGGCACGGCGTCCCCAGGCACGGCGAAGGCGATCTGGGCGACGACCGGAGCACCGGCCGTCGGCACCGCCCAGTCGGGCACGGGGGAAGCGTCGGGTCCGGTCGGAACGTCGGGTCCGGTCGGAACGTCGGGTCCGGTCGGAACGTCGCGTCCGGTCGGAACGTCGGGCCCGGGCATCAGACGTGATGGGCGACGGTTCCGCCGTAGCGCCGGTCCCGTCGGGCGAAGTCCTCACAGGCGGACCACAGATCGCGCCGGTCGAAGTCCGGCCAGAGCGTCTCGACGAACGAGAACTCGGCATAGGCGGCCTGCCAGAGCAGGAAGTTGCTGAGCCTCTGCTCCCCGGAAGTCCGAATGACGAGGTCCAGATCGGGCATGTCGGGCTCGTCCAGGTAACGGCCGATGGTCGCCTCATCGATCCGATCGACGCGCAGCCGGCCCTCCCGCACGTCCCGGGCGATCGCCGCCGCGGCATCGGCGATCTCGGCCCGGCCGCCGTAGTTCACGCACATCACCAAGGTGAGCCGGTCGTTGTCACGGGTACGTTCCTCGGACGACTCCAGCCGCCTGATCACGTTCCCCCACAGCCGGGGACGACGACCCGCCCAGCGAACCCGCACACCGAGCGCGTGCATGTCCTCGATGCGCCGGCCGAACACCCCATCGGTGAAGCGCATCAGGAACGCCACCTCGTCCGGTGACCGTTTCCAGTTCTCCGTGGAGAAGGCGAACACCGACAACCATCGGACCCCGAGCTCGATTGCGCCCTCGACGCAGTCGAACAGGGCGTCCTCGCCGGCCTCGTGTCCTTTTGTTCGCGCCAGCCCGCGCATCTTCGCCCACCGTCCGTTGCCGTCCATGACGATGCCCACATGCCGCGGGACGAGACGCGACGGCAGGACCGGAGGTCGCGCGCCGGAGGGATGGGGATGCGGATCGCGAAACCGCGTCTTCACATCATTACGCAGCGCCACCGACTACCTCCCCGCACCCGTCCGGGGCGGCTTCAAGCCGCAATCCGTCCTGCCGGTCCCAGCCATCACCACATCGTCCCCCCGTCGGCGCCGGGTCGCGCCGGACGCACCCACCGCCGCTTTCCGCCTCACCATGTCCGTCCTCGTCCTTCCGCCACGGCCCGTCCCACCGCCGTCCCGCTCTCAATGGTCCCGTTCCCCGGCGGTCGCACCCAGGCCGCCCGGCCCGCCTCGCCGGGATGACCGTCCCGGCCCACACGCAAGACCTCCACCACGGCGCCCGGCCGCGTCACGCCCTCTCCAGATGAGGCAGTGCGCGAAGCCCGCGTTCGAGATGCCACTGGAGATAGGCGGCGGCGATGCCACCGGCCTCCCGCCGGGCGCGGGCGTCACTGACCAGTGCACCGTCCCAGTCACCGCGCAACAGATCCGCGAGCAGCCGCACCGCACCCGCGGACACCGACGCCGCACCGTGCGGGCGACATTGCGGGCACACTACGCCGCCGCCCGGCACGGACAACGACAGGTGCAGCCCGGGCCCACCGCAACGCGCGCAGTGGTCCAGGGCCATCCCATACCCGGACACCGCGAGCGCCCGCAAGAGGAACGCGTCGAGGACGAGCGCGGGTGGGCGCTCGCCGCCGGCGAGCGTACGCAGACCACCCACGAGCAGGAGGAACAACCGCAGGGCGGGCTGGCGTTCCTCGCTGGTCAACCGCTCGGCGGTCTCGAGCATCACCGCGGCCGCAGTGTACCTCGGGTAGTCAACGGCGATCGTGGCGCCGTAGGGAGAGATGATGTCCGCCTGGGTGACCGTGTCCAGCGCCCGGCCGGAATGCAGCAGCAGATCGACGTACGTGCCCGGCTCCAGCCGCGACCCAAACCGCGAGGACGTCTTGCGGACACCCTTGGCGACGGCCCGCACCCGACCGGTCCGACGGGTGAGCACGGTGATGATGCGGTCGGCCTCGGCGAGGGGGGCCGTGCGTAGGACGACACCTTCGTCGCGATACACCGGCACCCGCCCATGGTTGCACGGTCCCGATTTCATGCGGTGAAGCGAGGTCGCCCGGCAGATGGCCGGTACCGGCCGGATGTTCTCCTGAGGAACCCGCAGGGCATCCCGGTCCATAGCCGGGGGGTAGGTATGGCAGTACATTGCGGCATGGATGCGGCATGGATGCGGCATGGATGCGGCATGGATGCGGTGCCGGCGGCGCCTCGGTGGGGCCGGCGGCGAGCCGGCTCAGAACCCCAGGCGACGCAGCTGGCGCGGATCGCGCTGCCAGTCCTTGGCGACCTTGACGTGTAGATCGAGGAAGACCGGGGTACCGAGCAGCGCCTCGATCTGCGTGCGGGCGCGGGAACCGACCTCCTTGAGGCGGGATCCGCCGGTCCCGATGACGATCGCCTTCTGGCTGGGCCGCTCGACGAAGACGTTCACCCGGACGTCGAGGAGAGGACGCTGCGCCGGCCTGCCCTCCCGGGAGACCATCTCCTCCACCACGACGGCGAGCGAGTGCGGCAACTCGTCGCGGACCCCCTCCAAAGCCGCCTCACGGACGAGTTCGGCGACCATCACCTGTTCCGGTTCGTCGGTCAGCTCCCCACCGGGGTACAGCGCAGGCCCGGCGGGCAGCCGGGCGACAAGCACGTCGGCAAGCACGTCGACCTGGTAGGAGCGCACCGCGCTGACTGGAACGATGTCACTGAACTCGCCGAGCCCGGCGATCTCGAGCAGACGGGCGCCGATCCGATCGGGATCGGCGACCCGGTCTGTCTTGGTGAGGATGGCGACCACCGGGGTGCGCTTGGGCAGCCGGGACAGCTCCTCGGCGATGGAGCGGTCCCCCCGGCCGGCCGGCTCGTCCGCGGGCATGCAGAAACCGACGACGTCGACCTCGGACAGCGTGGCCCGCACCACGTCATTGAGCCGCTGCCCGAGCAGCGTGCGCGGCCGGTGCAGCCCCGGGGTATCGACCAGGACGAGCTGGGCGTCGTCGCGGTGGACGATGCCGCGGATGGCGTGCCGAGTGGTCTGTGGTCGCCCGCTGGTGATGGCGACCTTCGTCCCTACCAGCGCGTTCGTCAGCGTCGACTTGCCGGCGTTGGGTCGTCCGACGAGGCAGGCGAAGCCGGCCCGGAACGGCACCGAGGTCGTTGTCGACACGCTAGGTGGTCACCCTGGTCCGGGCGACGCCGTCCGAGCCGGCGAGGAACACCGGGATCCCGGCGCCGAACTCGGCCAACGTCGCCAGGTCGGCGCGGTCGAGCTCGTCCTTCTGCGTGACCACCGCGGCGGCTTCGAACCGGCGGGCGCCACTGGACACCGCGGCGGCCACCGCCGCGCGCAGCGCCGAGATCGCTAGCTCGGCCCGGCCCAGGCCGAGAGTCGCCGCCGCGTAGGTGCGACCGTCGGTGTCGCGCAGCGCCGCCCCCTCCGCAGGGTCGCCCGAGGGGGCGTAGGCACGCAGCCGCGCCGCCCTGGCCAGCACCACGAGCTTCGCGTCCTCTGCGGCGAGGTCGAGAGCCGGGGCGCCGTCGGCCGAGTTGCCATCGGCAGGCACGGTTCCCGACCGGGTCGCGTCGGCGGTCACGAATTCACCTTTCTGTCCGACGACGAGCTGCGCACGGGTTCGCCGCCGTCGTCGGATCGGGGAGGCTGCGAGCCGTCGTCGCCGTTCGACGGATGCGGCAACCGCTGGACGACCACGGTGCCAATCTGGTTACGTCGGCCGGCGGCCCGTTCCGCCGACAGCCGCAACCCACCGACCGTGACCGTCGCACCCGGGATGGGCACCCGTCCCAGGGCCGTGGCCAGCAGGCCACCGACGGTGAGGCTGTCATCCGCACCGGGCAGGTCGTCCACGTCGAAGTCAAACAGCTTCGCCAGATCGTCGACGTCGAGCCGGGCGGTCACCCGCGCGGTGTTGGCGTCGATCCACTCCACCGGCGGAACCTCGTTGTCGTACTCGTCGGTGATCTCACCAACGATCTCCTCGAGGATGTCCTCGATGGTGACGAGTCCGGCGGTTCCACCGTACTCGTCGATGACGATCGCCATGTGGGTACGCGACGCCTGCATCTCACGGAGCAGGTCGTCCGCGGGCTTACTCTCGGGCACGAGTGCGGGTGAACGCATGATCTCGGCGATCGCACCATCCTCGCCCCCCTCCCGTTCCCGGCGGACCATGTCCTTGAGGAAGGCGATCCCCACCACGTCGTCGACGCTCTCCCCGATGACGGGGATCCGCGAGAAGCCGCTGCGCAGGGCCAGCGCGAGAGCCTGCCGGACGGTCTTCGTCGACTCGATGAAGACCATGTCCGGACGCGGCACCATCACCTCGCGCACCAGGGTGTCCCCGAGCTCGAACACCGACGCGATCATGTCGCGTTCCTCGCGCTCGATGACCTCGTTCTCCTCGGCGAGGTCGACGAGATCGCGCAGCTCGGCCTCGGATGCGAAGGGACCATCCCGGAAACCAGGGCCGGGGGTGACCGCGTTGCCGAACGCGATCAGCAGCCGGGGCAACGGCCCGAAGATCCGCGCCAGCCGGACCGTGAGACCGGCGCTGGCCAACGCCACCGCAGGGGCGTGCTGGCGGCCCAGGGTGCGGAACATCACCCCGACGAGGATGTACGCGACCAGGGTCGAGGCCAGCGTCCCGAGGCCGATCGCGGCGAACCCGGCCCCGTAGGCGTGCACGAACAGCACCGTGATACAGGCCGCAGCGAGCATCTCCGCGACGATGCGCAGGAGCAGCAGCAGCGCGAGGTAGCGGCCCGGATCGGCCACGACGGTCGCCAGGTTCCGGGCGCCGGCCCGGCCCTGGCGGGAGAAACCCTCGACCGTCACCCGGGAGACCCGGGTCAGGGCCGCGTCGATGCCGCCGAGACCCGCCGCGGCAAGCGAGCCCATCACGGCGATGAAGACGAGAAAAAGATCACTGGAACTCATGCGGACCCCTCTTGTGCCGGGTCAGCGTGCGGGCGCGGCAGGGGGCTCTCCGGCGCCACCGCCACGGCCCTGGTCACCGCCACGGCCCTGGTCACCGCCACGGCCCTGGTCACCACGGCGGCCCTCGCCGCCGTCCGCGGCACCGCGGGCGCCGTCCGCGGCACCGCGGGCGCCGTCCGCGCCGTCCCACGACGCGAGCAGCTGGCTCTGTACCTTCCACATCTCGCGTTCCTCGTCCGGCTCGGCGTGGTCGTAGCCGAGCAGGTGCAGGATGCCGTGGGTGCACAGCAGGGACAACTCGCGATCGAAGGAGTGACCGGCCTGCTCCGCCTGCCGCCGCGCGACGTCCGGGCACAGCACGACGTCGCCGAGCAGGGTGGTCGGATCGTCGTCGACCGACTCCGACCACGAGGCGTCAAAGGCGTCGTCCTGCGGGAAGGACAGGACGTCGGTCGGACCCTCCTCGCCCATGTACCGGACGTGCAGATCGGTCATCGCCTTCGGCTCCACCAGCATCACCGAGAGCTCGGCGAGCGGGTTCACCTTCATCGCGTCGAGCACGAACCGGGCGAGCGCGGCCAGCCTCACCTCGTCGACGTCACTCGCGCCCGACTCGTTGGCAACGAATACGGCCATCAGCGGTCCTCTCCGACCGCGGCGACGGTCACCGTCGGTCCCGACGAGCAGACCGGGCCGGAGCGGGTGGCGGCGCACTGGCCGCGTCCCAGCGGGCGTAGGCGTCGACGATCTCGCTCACGAGCCGGTGCCGAACCACATCGGAGCTGGTCAGGGATGCAAAATGGACGTCGTCGAGGCCGTCGAGGATCTCCCGGACCACCCGCAGCCCGCTGCGGGTGCCGCTGGGGAGGTCGACCTGGGTCACGTCCCCGGTAACGACGATCTTCGCGCCGAAGCCGAGCCGGGTGAGGAACATCTTCATCTGTTCCGGCGAGGTGTTCTGGGCCTCGTCGAGGATGATGAAGGCGTCGTTCAGCGTCCGGCCGCGCATGTAGGCCAGTGGGGCCACCTCGATCGTGCCGCCCTGCATCAGCCGCGGGATCGAGTCCGGATCGATCATGTCATGCAGCGCGTCGTAGAGCGGCCGCAGGTAGGGATCGATCTTCTCGTACAGGGTCCCCGGCAGGAACCCGAGGCGTTCCCCCGCCTCGACCGCGGGGCGGGTCAGAATGATCCGGTTCACCTTCTTGGCCTGCAACGCCTGAACGGCCTTCGCCATGGCGAGGTAGGTCTTGCCGGTGCCGGCCGGCCCGATCCCGAAAACGATGGTGTGCTGGTCGATCGCGTCGACGTACCGCTTCTGGTTCAACGTCTTCGGCCGTATCGTCCGGCCCCGGCTGGAGAGGATGTTGAGGGTGAGAACCTCGGCCGGCCGCTCCTCGGCGCCGCTGCGCAGCATCGCCAGCGAATGGTCGACATGCTGCGGGCTGAGCTCCGTCCCGGCGTCGAGCAGCGCGATGAGCTCGGCGAACAACCTGGCGGCGAGCTCGTTCTCAGCCGGAGCGCCGGTAATGGTGATCTCGTTGCCACGCACGTGGATATCCGAGGAGAAAGCCTTCTCGATGGTACGGAGCAGCTGATCCTGGTGACCGAGCAGACTCACCATGCTGTGCGGACCGGGTACGACAATGCGCGTCTGGACCCTGGTGTCGGGCGCGACGGGTGGCATAACGGATTCGGGCATAAAGAGCGGCCAGCGAGGCCGGGGCACCTCTCAGGATTGATGATCGCGGTGGGCGGCGCGGCGCGGCGCGGAGGGCCGACACCGGACAGAACCCCTCCAGCCGGAGGGACCACCCAGCGAGGCGGACCACGGACGCTACCTGACCAGTCTATCCATCATCGCGCCAGGCCGTCCCAACGACCGAGGTCCGCGAACACGACCGCCGCGGCCACGACGCCGGCGGTGGATGTGCGCAGCACCGTCGAACCGAGCCGCGACACGATCGCTCCGGCCTCGCCCAGCGTGGCCAGTTCCAACTCGGACACCCCTCCCTCGGGGCCCACGACGAGCACCAGCTCCGCCGCCAAGGCGGCCGGAGCCACTCGCTCCGGCAGCTCAACCGAGCGAGCCAGGCCAACCAACGGTATGGTCGCATCCTCGTGCAGGAGGACGGCAAGCGCCGCCGCCCGCACCCGCTCGACAACCTCCTTCAGGCCGGCCAACTCGCCCACCACCGGCCAGTGCAGTCGGTGGGACTGCTTCGACGCCTCCTCCGCGGCTCTGACCCAGCGTTCCCGGGCCCGCACGCCACGGACACCCTCCCAGCGGGCCACGGACCGGGCCGCCGACCACGGGACGATCTCGTCGACACCGACCTCGGTCAGCATCTCCACCGCCCGCTCGCCCCGATCCCCCTTGGCAAGGGCCTGCACGACAACCAGCCGGGGGCTCGGGGCCGCGGCGGCGACCCGGCGCCGGACCGCGCAGTCGATCTCATCCCGCCGGGCGGCAACGACCTCGCACTCCACCGCACGGCCGAGACCGTCGGTCACGTCGACCGGCTCCCCCGGCCGCAGCCGGCGCACCATGGCCGCATGGCGACCCTCCGGACCGGCGAGGGTGAACGAGTCCGCGATCGGCAGCGGCGACAGCCGGAACAGGGCGCTGGTCAGGATACATCCTCTCCGCAGCGGTCACGGCCGATGACCGGGCTAACGGCCGCGGCGCGTGCCCCGCCGCCGGAATAGCCCCGCCGCGCCGCCGACGGATCCGCCCACGACGGCCGGTGTCTCCTCGTCGCGCAGCTTCGCCAGCTCTCGTAGCAGCCGCTCCTGCTCGCCGTCCAGCTTCGTCGGAGTCTCGACGTTGATGTGGATGTGCAGATGACCGCGCCCGGCGGCCCGCAGATGCGGAACCCCGCGGCCGGCGAGCTTGATGACCTCACCGGGCTGGGTGCCGGGCTTCACGGCGATGGTCTCGGTGCCGTCGAGGGTCTCCAGCGTGGCGGAAGTGCCGAGCGCCGCCGAGGTCATCGGCAGCGGCAGCTCACAGTGCAGATCGTCGCCCTCCCGGGTGAAAACCGGGTGCTGCTTCTCGGAGACCTCGACGTAAAGGTCACCGGGCGGCCCACCGCCGGGCCCGACCTCGCCCTCGCCCGACAGCCGGATGCGCATGCCGTCCTCGACCCCGGAGGGGATCTTCACGGTGAGCGTCCGGCGCTTGCGCACCCGGCCGTCGCCGCCGCAGTCCCGGCAGGGATGCTCGATCACGGTGCCGGTACCCGAACACCGCGGGCAGGGCCGGGAGGTCACCATCTGGCCGAGGAAGGAACGGGTGACCTGCTGGACCTCGCCCCGCCCGCCGCAGGTGCCGCAGGTCGACGGGTGCGCGCCGGGAGCCGCACCGGCACCGGTACACGTCGAGCACACCGCCGCCGTGTCCACGGTGATCTCGCGCGTGGCGCCGAACGCGGTCTCGGACAGGTCGAGCTCGATGCGCAGCAGCGCGTCGTTGCCGCGCCGGACCCGGGACCGGGGCCCACGGCTCGACCCGCCGCCGAAGAAGGCGTCCATGATGTCACCGAGGCCGCCGAAACCGGCGCCGAACGGCGAACCGCCACCGCCACTGCCACCGGGCGCGAGCGGATCGCCGCCCAGGTCGACGATCTGGCGCTTCTCCGGGTCAGAGAGCACCTCGTACGCGGCCGTGACGCCCCGGAAGCGCTGCTGTGCATCCGGATCTGGATTGACATCCGGATGCAGCTCACGGGCCAGTTTGCGGTAGGCCCGCTTGATCTCGTCGTTCGACGCTTCCCGGCGTACGCCCAGAACGGCGTAATAATCCACTGCCATCAGTCGGCACCCAAGAGTTCACCCACGTATTTGGCGACGGCCCGGACGGCCGCCATCGTCCCCGGATAGTCCATGCGCATCGGGCCGAGCACCCCCATCCCACCCAGCGCGAAGGGACCACGACCGTATCCCGTGGCCACCACCGCGGTGGACCGGAGGGCGTCCACATCCGTTTCGCGACCGATCCGTACCGTTACAGTACCGGTCTCCCGCGCCGAGCCGATGAGTTTCATCAGCACGACCTGTTCTTCCAATGCCTCAAGTATCGACCGCAACGAGTCGGCGAAGTCGACCGGGGACCGCGTGAGATTCGCCGTCCCAGCCATCGCGATGCGCTCCTCCTGCCGCTCGACCAGCGACTCCAGCACGGCACCGGCCACCGTGGTCAGGTAGGGGCGCAGCTCGGAGCGGGTGCTGTCGGGCAGGGCCGCGACGATGTCGGGGGCGTCGACCAAGCGCCGGCCGGCCAGCGCGCAGTTGAGCACGGAACGCAGCTCGCCGGCGACCTCGTCGTCAACGGGTACGAGGCTGTCGACGATACGCTGCTCGACCCGGCCGGTGTCGGTGATGAGGACCATCAGCAGGCGGTACGGGCCGAGCGTGACAACCTCGATGTGCCGGATGCTACTGCTCGACAAGGAGGGGTACTGCACGACGGCCACCTGCCGGGTGAGCTGGGCGAGCAGCCGCACGGAGCGGCGCACCACGTCGTCCAGGTCGACGGCACCCTCCAGGAAGCTCTGGATCGCCCGACGTTCGGCCCGGGACAGCGGCTTCACCCCCGACAACCGGTCCACGAACAACCGGTAGCCCTTGTCCGTCGGTATCCGTCCTGCGCTGGTATGGGGCTGTGTGATATACCCCTCTTCCTCCAGGGCGGACATGTCATTACGGACAGTAGCTGATGATACACCGAGATTATGCCGCTCCGCCAGCGCCTTGGAACCCACCGGCTCGTTGCTCAGCACAAAGTCCTCAACAATCGCCCGAAGGACTTCGAGCCGCCGATCCTCCAGCACGCGGTCGCACCCCCTTCACCAGGCGGGACGTGGCCGGGCCACGGTGTGTGCAGCGGCGGACACCCAGCTTGGCACTCGGCCGCAGTGAGTGCCAAGTGTAGCCGCCCGCTCAGGTCGAAGCACAGAACATGAGCCACCCCGCGAATGACCGGTGAGGGCCCGGCGACGTCCTCGTAACGAAACGAGCATGCCGGTACCCAGGTTCCGGTCCCGCCCGATCGGGCCACCGGACGGCCGCCGGTCGGGCAGCGGCGTCAGCCGGGCAGCGGCGTCAGCCGGGCAGCGGCGTCAGCCGGGCAGCGGCGTCAGCCGGGCAGCGGCGTCAGCCGGGCAGCGGCGTCAGCCGGGCAGCGGCGTCAGCCGGGCAGCAGGGCTCGCACGACCGTGTCGGTGAGCAGACGACCGCGACGGGTGAGACGCACCCGGCCGAACTCCAGGGCACCGGGTTCCACCAGGCCGGACTTCGCGAGCCCGGCGGCGGCCTCCCGGCCGGGCCCGTCCAGATCACCGACGGCCAGTCCCTCGGCCAACCGGACGCCCAGCATGACCCGCTCGACCCGGCGGGCCTGCGCGTCGAGCTCCTCCCGGGCGGCCGCGGGACTGCGCCCGGCCCCCAGCCGGGCCGCGTACTCCGCCGGATGACGCACGTTCCACCATCGCACCCCGCCGACGTGGCTGTGCGCGCCCGGACCGATCCCCCACCAGTGATCTCCGCGCCAGTACCCCAGATTGTGCCGACACCGGGTATCGGCCCCCCGCGACCAGTTGCTGACCTCGTAGCCGGTCAGGCCGGCCGCGCACAGAGCGTCATCGGCCTGCAGGTAGCGGTCGGCAAGCAGGTCGTCGTCGGGTTCGAGCAGCTCGCCCCGGCGGACCCGGCGGGACAGTTTCGTGCCCTCCTCAACCGTCAGCGCGTAGGCACTGACGTGGTCCGGGCCGAGCTGGATCGCCGCGTCCAGGCTCGCCGCCCAGTCCGCCTCCGACTCGCCCGGAGCCCCGTAGATGAGGTCCAGGCTGACCTGGTCAAAGCCCGCCTTGCGGGCCCAGCGCATCACCTCGGGCACGCGGCCGGGGGTGTGCCGCCGGTCCAGGGCGGCGAGGACGTGCGGACGGCTACTCTGCATCCCGAAGGAGATCCGGGTGTAACCGGCGGCGCGCAGCTGCTCCAGTTGCGCCGGATCCACCGACTCCGGATTCGCCTCGGTGGTGATCTCCGCGTCGGGCGCCAGCCCGAACCCATCGTCCAGGATCCGCAACAGCCGCCCGAGATCGTCGGCGGTCAACAGGGTCGGCGTGCCGCCACCGACGAAGACCGTGGAGACCACCAGCTCCTGCTCACCAAGCACGGTACGCGCGAGCCGGACCTCGCCGGTCGCGATGTCGACGAACGTCGTGAGGCCCACCGACGACACCAGGGCGCCGCCTAGGTCGGCCGCCGTGTAGGTGTTGAAGTCGCAGTAGCCGCAGCGCGCCGCGCAATAGGGCACATGCACGTAGACCCCGAACGGCCGCCGGGTCACCTCGGCCAGCGCGGCCGCCGGGAGGGCACCGTCGTCCGGCGGGAGCGAGCCGTCGGGAGGCTTTTGTGGCATGCCCCCAGTGTGCCCCCAACGTGTGCTCTCGCGGCAACGCTACGTTTGCCAACCACGCGGGCGGGCCAGGGGTGGCCACACGAGGACCACCTGGGGATAAGGCCGGAATACCCACTTCGGCGATGCTGGCCGGATGTAATGACATTTTGTCATCATTGGGCACAGAAGAGAAAATATGGGTGGTTCACCATGGACCGATCGACGTCGGTGCGAAAAGATCCGGTCATGGACGACGACGCCAGGGCCGTTCTCGACGAGATCTTCGAACTGCTCCCGCCCCGAACCACCGTGTACCGTTCCAGCGCCGCCGCCCCTGTCACGGACCTGTCGTTCTCCGAACCGGCCACCGAACCGATCCGCCTCCCGGCCAGCCCCCTGTCGACCCGCTGAACGGCCGACTCACTGAACAGGCGGATGGCACCACGGTCCCGCGTCGGCCCCGCACCGGACTCACTTCACCGCCGGTTTGCCGGTGTCCGTGGACAGCGCCGCGATGAAGGCCTCCTGCGGCACCTCGACCCGACCGATCGTCTTCATCCGCTTCTTGCCCTCCTTCTGCTTCTCGAGCAGCTTGCGCTTGCGGGTGATGTCGCCGCCGTAGCACTTGGCGAGCACGTCCTTGCGGATGGCGCGGATGTTCTCCCGCGCGATGATCCGGCTGCCGATCGCCGCCTGGATCGGCACCTCGAACTGCTGGCGCGGAATCAGCTCGCGCAGCTTGGTCGTCATGGACACGCCGTAGGCGTAGGCCTTCTCACGGTGCACGATCGCCGAGAAGGCATCGACGGTCTCCCCCTGCAACAGGATGTCGACCTTCACCAGATCGGCCAACTGCTCCCCGGCCGGCTCGTAGTCGAGGCTGGCATAGCCCCGGGTCCTGGACTTCAGGGCGTCGAAGAAGTCGAAGATGATCTCACCGAGAGGCAGCGTGTACTTGAGTTCCACCCGGTCGGTCGACAGATAGTCCATCCCCTTCAGGACGCCGCGCCGGCCCTGGCACAGTTCCATCACCGCCCCGACGAAGTCGGTCGGCAGCAGCAGCATCGCCTCGACGACGGGCTCGTACACCTCGGCGATCTTCCCGCCCGGCCAGTCACTGGGGTTGGTCACTATGATCTCGGAACGGTCCTCCATGACCACCCGGTAGACGACGTTCGGGGCCGTGGAGATGAGGGTGAGGTTGAACTCGCGCTCCAGCCGCTCCCGGACGATCTCCAGATGCAGCAGGCCCAGGAAGCCGCACCGGAATCCGAACCCCAGTGCCGCGGAGGTTTCCGGTTCGTAGGTCAGGGCGGCGTCGTTGAGCTGAAGCTTGTCGAGAGCCTCGCGCAACGCTGGATACTCGCTGCCGTCGATCGGATACAACCCGGAGTACACCATCGGCAACGGATCCCGATAGCCACCGAGCATCTCCGTCGCCGGCCGCCGGGTAGTGGTGATGGTGTCGCCGACCCGGGCCTGCCGGACGTCCTTGACCCCGGGGATGACGTAGCCGACCTCGCCGACCGACAGCGACCCGGTCGGATGGGGGTCCGGCGAGATGACACCTACTTCGAGGGTCTCGTGGCTCGCGCCGGTCGACATCATCAGACACCGGTCGCGGGTGGTCAGCGTGCCATCGACCACCCGCACATAGGTGATGACGCCGCGATAGATGTCGTAGACGCTGTCGAAGATCATCGCACGAGCCGGACCGTCCGGATCGCCGACCGGGGCGGGCACCCGGCGCACGATCTCGTTGAGCAGCTCCGGCACCCCCTGGCCGGTCTTGCCGGACACGCGAAGCACCTCGCCCGGCTCGCAGCCGATGATCGTCGCGATCTCCTCGGCGTACTTCTCCGGCTGGGCCGCCGGAAGATCGATCTTGTTGAGTACGGGAACGATGGTCAGGTCGTTCTCGATCGCCAGGTACAGGTTCGCCAGGGTCTGCGCTTCGATGCCCTGGGCCGCGTCGACCAGCAGCACCGCGCCCTCGCAGGCCGCGAGCGAACGGCTCACCTCGTAACTGAAGTCGACGTGGCCCGGCGTGTCGATGAGATGCAGAATGTAGTCCCGACCATCGTCGGCCCGCCACGGCAGGCGCACGTTCTGGGCCTTGATGGTGATCCCGCGCTCACGCTCGATGTCCATGCGGTCGAGGTACTGCGCGCGCATGTTGCGCGCCTCCACGACACCGGTCACACCAAGCATCCGATCGGCAAGAGTCGACTTGCCGTGGTCGATGTGGGCGATGATGCAGAAGTTGCGGATCATCGTCGGGTCGGCGCCGGGCGCCAGGTGCGGGGCTGTGGACACGCGGAGGGTTCTCGTTTCGCTCGCGGTGATCACGGTGGAGCCGCCCGTGCCGATATCTGGGTCGACCACCTTCATCGTGCCAGGA
Source organism: Frankia sp. CeCAU1 (assembly GCF_977971845.1). NCBI lineage: Bacteria > Bacillati > Actinomycetota > Actinomycetes > Frankiales > Frankiaceae > Frankia > Frankia sp. CeCAU1. The sequence continues at coordinate 49,414 of NZ_CDWWXA010000009.1, forward strand.
GCCGCGCGCAACGTTGCGCCGGTGCGCCGCCGCGCGGGGGTTTGATAATCTGAGTGCCACTGTGACGGGCCGCGTCGTCGTCCGGTCATGATCTGGTCGATCATGACCTGTCCGGTCATGATCTGGTCGCCATTCCGTGCGGCGCCGGTCGCCGGAGGCAGTCGGTTCTCCGCGGTACCTGCTGCTCCCAGGAGCCAGCGAGATATGCCGGATCACCGGGCACGGCCGGTACCCGTACTATGACGTGTCCGCACCACCCCGACTCGACAAATCAGAGGTTCTCCCGCGTGGCCAACATCAAGTCGCAGATCAAGCGCAACCTCACCAACGAGAAGCGGCGGCTGCGCAACAAGGCTGTGAAGTCGGAACTCAAGACGCACGTGCGTCGCTTCCGCGACGCCGTGGATGCCGGTGACGTCGAGCGCGCCGGCGAGACGCTGCGGATCGCGTCCCGCAAGCTGGACAAGGCCGTCAGCAAGGGTGTCATTCACGCCAACCAGGCCGCCAATAAGAAGTCGGCACTGGCTCGCGCGCACGCCAACCTGGCCGCCAGCTGAGTCGTCTTCCTCCAGCCGGGGCGCCGCAGGCGCTCCGGCCTTTCCGCGTGCCCACCCGCTGGTCGGGCCTCTCGCCCGGTCAGAGCCCGCCGCACGGCGTGGAACGGGCTCCGGGCTGCTGTGGGGCCGGTTCCGCCGAGACCTCGTCCGGCCGGATCAGTCGCTCAAGCACTTCGTGATAGGCAACCATCGCGCCGACGGTCAGCGGGAGGACACCGACCACCCAGGCGCTCGCGAGATCACCGAGTGCGATCACCACCGTGACCAGCCCAGTCACGATCATGAGCAGCCCCCGCATCCAGCCCGCCGGTAGCACCCGCAGGCCGAACCAGCCACCCGGCGGCGGGGCCTCGGGGTCGGCGGCCGGCTGAGTAGCCACGACGATGCCGGCACCGGCTCCCGGACCGTCAGCCGTCCCCGGACCGTCGGTCATCCATGGCTCCCGGCCACCCGGGCCCGCCCGACCAACCTGGCCACGGCGACCTCGCGCAACAGTTTCTCCAAGGCGTAACCGGCGTCAACCGCAGCGCCCTTGACGCCGGCGTCGGCCTCGGCGGCCGCCCGCAGGGCCTGGCCGAGACCCCGGTCCGACCATGCTCGGGCGGAGCGCTGCGCCTTCTCGACCTTCCAGTCCGGCATACCCAGGGCTCGGGCGAGATCCCACTTCGAGCCGGGACCCGCGGACGCCACCCGGGCGAGGTCACGCAGACCACCGGCAACGGCACTGGAGACCAGTACGGCCGCGGTACCCCCCTCCAGGGACTGACGCAGCAGCGTCAACGCCTGCGGCAGGTCGCCGCCGATGATCGCGTCCGCGACGGCGAACCCGCTGGCCTCGGCCCGGCCCCGGTGGAAACGGGCCACCGCGGCTTCGTCGATCAGCCCGTCGGTGTCGGCCACGAGTTGATCGCAAACGGCGGCGAGCTCACGCAGATCACCACCGACCGCGTCGAGCAGGGCGCGCACCGCGCCGTCGCTGACCCGGCCGCCGAGACGCCGCACCTCGGCGACGACGAAATCGTGACGCTCCCGCGGCTTGGTGATCTTCGCTGCCGGCACGACCCGCGCCCCCGCGGTCTTCAGCACGTCCGCGAGTTTGCGGTTCTTCACCACGCCGCTGTGGACGACGACGAGCACGACGTCGTCGAGCGGACAAGCGATGTACTCCAACAACGCGTCACGCAGATCCTCGGCGAGGTCCTGCGCGCCGCGGACGACCATCACCCGGCCACCTCCGAACATCGAGGTGGCGCCGAGGTCGATCAGATCGGCCTCGCTGAGCTCACCGGCAGCCCGGTCGACGATCTCGACATCGGGATCACGGGCCCGAGCCGCGTCGAGAACCCCGCGCACCGCTCGACCGACGAGTAGATCCTCGTCGCCGGTGACGAGCACGAGCGGCGGCAGCGCAGAGGAGGACACGCAGGTGAGCATGTCACGATCCGCCCCCGGGCCGGCGGAGCACCACCGAGACGCGGACTCGCGCCCCCGGCCCGGAGGCGGCTCCCGCCAGCGACCCGGACTCGGCGGACCCGGCGGGTGCCGCCGTGGCGACCACCGCCACCGCGCCGTCGCGGTCGGTCCGGGCGACGGCCATGCCGGACCGGCGCAGCGTCCGCAGGGTGGACGGCGCGGGATGACCATAGCTGTTCCCGGTGCCGACGCTGATCAGGGCGAATCGGGCCCCGGTCGCAGCGAGGAAGGTGGCGTCCTGATCCGCGGCGCCGTGATGGGGCACCTTGAGCACGTCGGCTCGTAGCGCCGTCCGATCCTCCGGGCTGCCGGTCAACACCCGCTGGGCCGGCGGCTCCACATCCCCGGTGAGCAGGATGGTCACCTCCCCCACCCGTGCGGAGAGCACCAGGCTCGCGTTGTTGGGATCGCTCTCGGTGCCGTGCAACACGGTGCGCGGAGCCAGGACCGTCCAAGAGACCGCCCCCACCTGTGCCCGGGAGCCGATGACGGCCGTTCGCAGCGGCACACCGGCCCGCCGGGTCCACTGTTGGACCCGATGCCGCTGGAGAACGGGTTCCCCCAGCGGACTGCCGAGTACCTCCCCCACCGGAAGCCGGCCGAGCACGGCCGGCAGCCCCTCGACGTGATCGGCGTGGAAGTGGCTGAGAATGACCACCGGTATCCGTCGCACGCCGAGGTCGGAGAGGCAGCGGGTCAGCAGGGCCGGATCGGGGCCGGCGTCGACCAGCACCGCGGTGCCCGGTCCCGCCGACAGCACGAGGGCGTCGCCCTGACCGATGTCGCAGGCGACCAGGCGCCAGCCGGGCGGCGGCCACGGCGCCAGCCGCCCGGCGACGGCGCATCGCGCCAGGAGCAGGCCGACCAGGGCCGCAGCGACCAGTCGCCGCGGCACCCGCCGCCGCAGCGTCGCCACCACGAGCCAGGCGACACCGGCGGCCACGCCCGCTCCCATCACCCCCGTGGGCCACGGCAGCGTCGCGGCAGGAAGGTCGGCGCACCGGCCGGCGACCGTCACCAGCCACCAGCACGGCAGATCGGCGAGGTGCGCGAGCAGCCCGGCTGCTGACGGCGACACCGCCGCCACGACCAGCGTCAGTACCCCCAACACGGTCGCCGGTGCGACGGCGGGCACGGCCAGGACGTTCGCGGGCACCGCCACGAGGCTCAGCCCCCCGCCGGTCCAGGCCAACACCGGGGTGCACGCCAGCTGGGCGGCGGCCGCGACGGAGAGCACCTCGGCGATCCGTGCCGGCAGCCGGCGAGCGAGCGCGTCCCGCCAGCCCGGCGCGAGAACGATCATTCCGGCCGTGGCGAGGACGGACAGCGCGAAGCCGACCGAGAGGGCGAGCGCGGGATCCGCCAGGATCAGGACGATCACGCTCGCCGCCAGGGAGGGCAGCACCGCCCTGGGACGGCCAACGGCGAGCCCGAGCAGGCCGACCAGACCCATCGCCCCGGCACGCAGCACGCTGGCCGAGGGCCGGGCGAGCACGACGAACCCGACGAGAGCGAGGGCTCCCACCGCGGCGCGCGACCGTGACCCACGCCCGGTCCATCCCATGAGGTAGAGCGCCGAGGCCGTCACGATGGCGACGTTGCTACCGGACACGGCCGTCAGATGGGACATTCCGGCGGCGCGGAAGTCCGCACGCACCGCATCGTCGAGCCCGGAGACGTCGCCGACCACGAGGCCGGGCAGCAGCCCGCGACGCGGTTCGGGCAGTCCCCCAGCGGCTCGACGCAGCCCGACCCGCAGCCCCCCGGCGATTCGTTGGATCATTGCGGGTCCGCCGCGGGTCCGCGGTGGGCCGTCGGCGAACAGGACGGCGGCCACGGTGTCACCGACCCGGGGTTCGGCGAGCCTGCCGGAGACGACCAGGTGCTGGCTGGGCAGCAGAGCACCCCAGCCGCCGCCCCGCGCGAGCAGGACCATCGGGGCCCGGACCCGCAGATCCGCCGGTGACGCGGTAAGGCGTTCCGCCCGGACGGAGATCACGAAGGTCACGCGATCGGCGCCGCCGCCCCCCTCTCCTCTTCCCTCTCCGGCTCCGGGCCCGGTTCCCGTCCGGACCGCGGTGGACGAGGAGGTGGCGCGGGGATCGTCGGTGACGACGACCTCGGCGGTGACCGGACGGCCATGCCGGACCAGATCGGCGAGCGGGCCGCTGTCACGCGGACGAGCCGCCAGTCCACCCGCGAGAAACCCGGCGGCCAGGAAGACGAGGGCCGTGAGCACGACGACAGTGCCGCCGGAGCACCGCCCAACGCCCCGGGTGAGCGGCGCGCTGCGCGGCTGGGGCTGCGACGGACGAGACGCGCCCGTAGCCGCCTCGGCCCGAGCGCCGCCCGGTCCCGGGCGAGTCGGCCGACCACCCCGCGGACGGACCTGGACCAGCAGGAACATCGGAGTCGCGACGAGCACCGCACCGGCGGCACCCAGCAACGGAACGGACGGCGGCCAGGTGCCGGCACCCGCCGCGCCAGCCCAGGCCATGACCGCCGGGCCCACCAGCCGGGCGTCCATGGGACGGGAAGCCCCGGACGGCCGTTCCGGCAGCGCGAGTCCGGTCTCCATCCCGACGTCGACCACTGGAACGTCAAACCTTCAGCAATGGCAGCAGATCGGCCAGCCGCTTGTCGCCGACTCCGGTCACCTCCGCCAGCTGCTCGGGCGACCGGAAGGGCCCGTGCGCCGTGCGCCACTCGACGATGCGGCGAGCCAGCACGGGCCCCACCCCGGGCAGACCGTCAAGCTGCTCGGCGGTCGCGGCATTCAGGTCGATCGGACCGGTCGCCGCAGTGGAACCGGCGGATCCGAGACCAGTACCCGCGGGTTGCCCGGCTGCCGTTCCGGGCGGCGCCGGGCCGGGCTTGCCGTCGACGAGGACCTGTTCTCCGTCGACCAGCAACCGGGCCAGGGCGAGGCCGGTCGTGTCGGTGCCCGGGAGCACTCCCCCAGCGCGTTCGATCGCATCCACCACGCGCGCGCCCGCCGGGAGCCGGACGACCCCCGGCCGGGCCACCCGGCCGGCGACGTCGACCACCACCTCGCCGCTCGCCCCGGTGCGGGCGGCCCTGGCCGTCGGTGCCGAAGTCACGCTCGTATCCGTGGCGGAGGTGGCCCCGTGGTCCGAGTGGTCCGACCAGGCATTGCCAGCCGCCGCCGACTCCCCCGTCCGGGAGGTACCGACCTCGGAGGATGCAAGCGGCACCGGGCGGTGCTGCCAGGAGAACCAGGCGGTCATGAGCGCGGCTGCGAGGGCGACCAACGCGAGAACGAGGGCGGCCCGGGCTGCCGGCGCCACCACGATGCCATGCAGCGCAGCCGGAAGCCGCCTGCGGATGACGCCGACCAGATCGCCCCGTGGAACTCCCGGCGCCGTCCGGCCGGCCGATGGCCCGCGATCAGGTCCCCGGCCGCCCTCGTCCTCGCCATCGTCCATCTCGCGCCCCGCACGGGGGTGGACCGGACGGCGCCGATCCGTTCGGCCGACGACCGGCCGGCCAAGATCGGCCCCGTCCGCCGCGAGCTCGTCCGCGGCCCATCCGCCGGCAGCCCGGTCCTCATCAAGGAACACGCCCTCGCGAATCCCGAACAGGTCGGACTCGTCGCCACCGATCTCCTGCTCGTCCTCGGTGAACGTGGCGTCACGAACGCGGCGGGATCCACCAGCTGAGCCGTCTACTGGGGGGTCCGGCGGACGCAGTGGCACGGTGGCGTCGTCCGACGGCAGCAGGTCCAGCGATGGCCATCGCGACGAAACGGACGTTTCAGGCGGAAATGCGTGGACGGGAAAGCGCGGCGACGGGGCCGACAGCGGGTACCCGGGACCAGGGGTGGATTCGACCATGGCTGGACCGTAGATCGATCACGGCGGCTCCCGCTCCGCTCGCCGCCGTCCTGTGGACAGCCGCCCGTCGTCCACAGCCCCCGCCCAGTGGCCTGCCGGGGTCCCGGTTCTGTCGCAGCCACGGGCTCGGCGGTAAGGTCCGCTCGACACTGATTGTGGGAGCACCACTGGGAGGTGCGCCGATGCGCGTGACTGTCGACTACGACCGCTGCGCGAGCAGCGGAACCTGTGTCCGTCTCGTCCCGAACGTGTTCGAGATCCGCGACGACGGCTTCCTCTACCTCCTCGACGAGGAACCCGACGACGCCAGGTGGGATGACATCCAAGAGGCTGTTGACTCCTGCCCGACCGAGGCGATCAGCATCTCCGACAGCTGATCACGGCGTGGCGGTCGGCCGGGAGAGTGAGTCGCGGTAGCGACTCACCGGAACCGGGTAGAGACCTTCTGGCGAGAGCGGCCCGCGCGTATCCGGGCGGAGCCCCGACCCGGGGAGGTGCCTCGATGGCCACGATCTACCGGCAGCACCGACGTCAGCAAGCCCCCAGCGCGCTGTGGCCGGCGTTGCTCCTGCTCGGTGCGGCGGTCACCGTGCTGGGACTTCTGCTGATCACGAACCCCTTCGCGACAGCCCGCACGCTGGCGGTCCTCGCCGGGGTGGCACTCGTGCTCTCCGGTATCAGCGAGACGATCGCCGCGGTCCGGTCGGAGAACACTGCGGGGACCGCCCTGTTCGGGATCATGCTTGCGCTCGGCGGCGTCATCGTGCTGCTGTGGCCGGGAGTCACCCTCCGAGTCGTCGCGCTGCTCGTCGGCGCGATACTGATCATCACCGGGGTCGTCCGGGCCCTGGTGACCTGGGCGAGCAGATCCTCGCGCGGGACCGGCCGCGGCATCGCCGGTCCGCTCGCCCTGGCCGCGCTCAGTGTCGTCCTCGGCGTGCTGGCGCTGACCTGGCCGGGAACGACGATCATGGTACTAGCGGTGATCTTCGGGATCCAACTGATCGTCACCGGTGTCACCGAGATCGCGCTCGGGCTCGCGCTTCGCCCGCACGGTCACTCCTGACCTCCGGCGACCATCCGTTCTCCGGATTTCCGGCGGATTAACCCGCGATTGCCGAGCGCGCCCGCCGAGTCACCCGTCTCCCGGCCCCGCGGCGGTGCCTTTGCCCGGGGCATTGACGGGGGTATCGACCGGGTCATGGACCGGGTCGATGCCGAACGACGACAGATCGACGGTGCCGCCCGCCCGCGCGGACGGACCGGTACCACCGCCGACGGAACCACCGGACCGCTCCGGGTCCACTGCGAGAGCCGTCCGCCCGCCCGCCTGCGCGACGGCCGCGGCGACCACCGGATCGATCTCGACGGGATCGATGAGATGACGACCCTTGTTCCGGACACTGCCCACCTCGGCCGCGACCGGATGCGCCGCGACCACCCCGGCCGGAGCCGGCCGCAGCAGCGAGGCGAACGCGGCGGGATCGCGGACCGAGGGATCCATCCAGCGATCCCAGGCGGCCTCGGGCAGGATCACCGGCGAGCGGTCGTGCAGGAACTCCAGCCCCGCGGCGGCCCCGGTCGTGAGGATCGTGAAGGTCACCAGCGGGGCCTCACCCCGGCGCCAGACCTCGTAGAGACCCGCGAACGCGAAGATCCCGCCGGTCGCGGGATGGCCCGCGGGACGGATGTAGAAGGGTTGCCCCCGCCGCGAGCCACCACCCGGATGAAACCACTCGTAGAAACCGGTCGCCGGGACGAGGCAGCGCCGTGCGGCGAAGGCCGATCGGAACGCCGGCTTGGTCGCCGCCGTCTCCGACCGCGCATTGATCATCTTTGCCCCGATCGTCCGCTCCTTGGCCCAGGACGGCACCAACCCCCAGGTCGCGAGGCGAAGGACCCGCTCGGTCCGGGCGGCAGCCGGCGGCTTCCCGGCCGGGTGCCGGCCGGCCGAAGGGAGGCGCGCCTCACCCCGAAGAGCGCCGTCCGGGAGCTCACGCGGCTCGGCGATGACGATCGGCATAGCCGAGGTGGGCGCCACATTGTAGTTCTCCGTCACCCCGCCGGCAGTCTCGTCGCGAGCGGACATCGCCGCGGCGAGGTCGTCGGTCTTCAGCTTCTGGGTGTACCGACCGCACATGGCGCCAGTGTGGCACCCGGGTCCGACAGTTCCAGGTTCCGCGCGGAGGTCACCCGAACGCGCAGGTCACCCGAACAGCGTGGCGAGGCCACCGGCCAATGCGCCGAGGTTGACTAGGCCGAAGAACCCGACCCAGAGCGTCGGGGGCAGTCCGGTCAACCGCGCGAGCTGATCCGGGTCGGAATCCCCGGCCCGGCGCCGACGGCGCCCCCGCTGCACCTCGATCACCGGGCGGATCGCGCCCAGCAGCAGGAAGCACGCGATGTACGCGGCGAATCCGGCGCACACGGTCTGCGGCGCGAACCAGGAGACCGCCAGGATTCCCGCGGTACTCCCCAGCACGGACAGGGCCCCGAAACCGTTGCGGATCACGACCAGCATCGCCAGCAGCAGCGCCACGCACAGCTGTAGCAGCAGACTCGTCCGGCCGGTGGCCAGCAGGCCCGCGGCTCCGAGACCGAGCAGAGACGGTGTCGTGTAGCCGGCGGCGACGGTCACGACGACACCTGCACCGGTCGGCCGTCCGGAGGACACGGTCACTCCGGAGGTGTCCGAATGCAGCCGAACGCCGGCCAGGCGGCGCCCCGTCGCGACCGCGGCCAGGGCATGTCCTCCTTCATGCGCAATTGTTATCATATGTCTAGATATCGGCCATAGGCGGTCGCTGAGTACCGTCAGGGCCGCCAGAATCGCGGCAACGACGAGCACCCATTGCGGCGCCGCCGGCTGCGCCGCAATGCTCCGGCGCAGAATCTCCATTTCCGTCGTCTCTCCCTCATCCGCGCGGTTGGTCCCGCTCCTCCACAGACGCCTGATAAGAACATCATCGATCCTGCCCCCGCCCCACGCGACGTTGCCTTCCGGTGAAACCGGACCGCGGTATCGCCGGGCATCCACGACGACCGGCGTCAGGGGGTGGGGGTAAGGTCGTGTCGCATTCGGCACACCGGGGAGACCGCGAGGAACATCGAGGAGTGGCCCGTCGTGGCGGAGTACGTCTACCGGCCGGTGGTCAGCATGGTGCGGGGACTTTTCGGCGCACTGCGCCTGCGTCTCGACATCCAGGGCACGGAGAACATCCCGGCATCGGGTGGCGGCATCGTCCTGATCAATCACGTCTCGTACCTGGACTTCGCGCTCGCGGGTCTGCCGTTCTGGATCGCGGAGCGTCGGCTGGTCCGGTTCATGGCCAAGAAGGCCGTCTTCGACCACCGGATCAGCGGGCCGCTCATGCGCGGCATGCACCACATCCCGGTCGACCGAGAGGCCGGCGCAGCGTCTCTGCGCCACGCCCTCGACGCGCTGCGCGCCGGGGAACTCGTGGGCGTCTTCCCCGAGGCGACGATCAGTCCGAGTTACTGTCTGGCGACATTCAAGACCGGGGCAGCCCGGATGGCCGCTCACGCGAAGGTGCCGGTGATCCCGGTGATCCTCTGGGGCAGCCAGCGCATTTTCACCAAGGGGCGGCCCTTCAGACTGCGGGACGCGATCGGTGTCCGCGTCTCGATCACGGTGGGCAGGCCCGTCCAGCCCACGGAACTGGGTAAGGGCCGCGACGGCACGGCGCTGCTGGAGAAGGTGATGAACGAGCTGCTCGACGACGCGCAGCGCCGCTACCCGCGACCCACGCCGGGCGAGCCGGACTGGTGGCTGCCCGCGCATCTCGGTGGCTCGGCTCCTGATCGGCCGGCCGATCAGGACGCCGCCGAGCAGAGCACCTCCGAGGAATCCGGCCAGAGCTGACAGATCCCCGTCGGAATCCTTACCGACCGACGATCTCGCGGACGGCCCTGCGCTGTTACCGTGCGTTATTCAAGGAAGTACTCACCCACGAACACCGCCCCGGGACGGAGACCCGTCGACCTCGGTACCGGACGGCGGCGGCCCGGACGGCGACCGGTACCGGGTCAGCAAAGCGGCCCGGCGCGCGGGGTGCAGGTTCGCCCGGCTGACGTCCCCGCCGTAATGCTCGACGACGCGGTCGTCCATCACCCGAAACCATACCGGCGGGAGATACGCCGCGAGCAGGAGCGTGGCGTACCCCGCCGGTAGCTGGGGAGAGGCCTCGAAGGACCGCAGTGCCTGGTAGCGCCGGGTCGGGTTGGCGTGGTGGTCGCTGTGTCGCTGCAACTGGTAAAGCGCCAGATTGCTGATCACGGCATCGCTGTTCCAGCTGTGCCGGGGATCGACCTTCTCATAACGCCCGCTCGGAGTCAGCTCCCGGGCCAGGCCGTAGTGCTCGATGTAGTTGACCCCCTCCAACAAGGTGAACCCGAAGGCCGCCTGGGCGGCGAGGAAGACGAGTACAGCCGGCCCGAACTCGATGGCCAGCGCCAGGAACAACACCGCGGTGAGCAACCAGCCGAGCACGACCTCGTTGCGCACCGACCAGACCCGTCGGCCGCGCAACCGTAGCCGGGCGGCTTCCAGCGACCAGGCGGAACGCAGACTGCCGACGACGGTCCGCGGCCAGAACCGCCAGAAGCTCTCCCCCAACCGGGCGCTCGCCGGGTCCGCCGCCGTCGCTACCCACACGTGATGGCCCCGGTTGTGCTCTACGGAGAAGTGACCGTACGCGGCCGGCGCCAGCATCAACCTCGCCAACCAGCGCTCGAAAATCCCCCGCTTGTGGCCGAGCTCGTGCGCGGTGGTGATACCCACCCCGGTCACGGTGCCGACCGACACCACCACGCCGATCCGGGCGGACCACGACAGGTCGCCGTTCGTCCAGGCCGAGGCGCCCAGCAGCAGGCCGACGGCCGCCAGCGGCGGGTAGAGATACGTGCACCGGCGGTAGTAACGGTCGGCCTCCAGCGCGGCCCGGATCTCCTCCGGTGGATTGACCGGATCCGGCGGTGTGGTCATGTCGAGCAGCGGAACCAGGACGAAGACGAAGAGCGGGGTGATCCACCAGTGCAGCTCGACACCCGTCCGATGCCACAGGCCGTATCCCACGATGGCCAGCAACGGAACGATGATCGCGGTGAGCCACATATACCGCTTGCCGTCCCGCCAGGCGAGGCCGCCGGGCGCGGTGAGAACAGGTGCCGCCATCGGTACCTCCGATTTGCCGGCCGGACCGCCGACCAGCGCCGACCGCCACCGCGGGGCGAAAACCCCTGACGGCGCACGATAACTGGACAGTGAGCCTGCCACGTGTTCATATACTGGGACAACAGAACGCCGGTCACATCGAGGAGCAGGACCCGTGCAAACAGGTGGCGTGACGCCGTCGCCCGCGGGCCGGCGCTCCCGTTCGATGACCGACTCGCCCCCCTGGATCGGCGGGGTGATGGTCGGCACTCTGTTGCTGTCCACCGTTGTTCTGATCACGTATACGCTGCTTCCCCTGCCCGGCCAGGAACGTCTGGGTGCGGGCAACTACGTCCTCGCCGCCGTGCTGTTCGCCGCCAACATCCTGCTGCCTCGGCTACTGCGATGGCATCGGCGCCGCCGAAACCACCGGCCATGATCCATCCGCGCGCCGGTCCCCGCCCCAAGCCGGCCACGTGGCCTGTCCCACGCCCGGCGCATCCCAGCGCCTTCCGGGAACCCCGGCTGCCACGATGGCCGAATGTCCGCACTGATCGTGCTCTTGGTCGGACTGGTGGCGGGCATCGGGGTCCGGCACCGCGGACGACTGCCCGCGGACACCGCCCACGTGATCAACGTCTGGCTGCTGGACGTGGCCCTGCCCGCTCTGACGCTGCGCGCCATGCATGGCATCGTCTTCCCGCCGAACCTCGCGCTCGTCATCGCCGCGCCCTACCTGCTCTTCGTCCTGACGACGGCCGGCTACGTGCTGGCCGGACGAGCGTTGCGGATGCCGCGGGAGGTCGTCGTCGCCCTGATCGCCACGACCGCGGTGGCGAACACGAGCTTCGTCGGCATCCCGATGGTGACCGCCTTCTTCGGCGCGTCGTCGGTCCCGGTTGCCGTGCTCGTGGATCAGCTCGGTTCCTTCCTACTGCTAAACACGGTGGTCCTCGGGACGGTCACGATCAGTGCCGGCGCATCGCTTTCCCGCGCCGAGCTCGCCCGTCGGGTCCTCACCGCTCCGGCGCTGATCGCCTTGGTGGCCGCGCTCGTCCTGCGGCCGGTGACCTTCCCGGGCTGGCTGAACGCCGCGCTGGGGTCGCTCGGTGGCACCCTCACCCCGCTCGCCCTGTTCTCCATCGGTCTGCAACTCCAGGTGCGTGCGGTCCGGGTGTGGTGGCGGGAGCTGGCCCTCGGCCTCGGCGTCAAGCTGGTCGCCGCGCCCGCGCTCGTGGTGGGAATCTACGCGCTGACGGGGACCGTCGGAGATCACGACGTGCAGGTGGCCCTCTTCGAGGTGGCGATGCCCCCGATGGTCGCCGGCGCACTCATCGCCGCCCGTCACGAACTCGCGACACCGTTGCCGAGCCTGCTGGTGGGAGTCGGGGTTCCGCTGTCGTTCGTGAGCCTGGTGGTCTGGGCGCTGCTCCTCGGGGCCTGAGGAGGTGGGGGGCCTGAGGAGGTG
>NZ_CDWWXA010000009.1:62257-64532 GCF_977971845.1 Frankia sp. CeCAU1
GAGGAGGTGGGGGGCCTGAGGAGGTGGGGGGCCTGAGTCGTGCTCGTCCTCCAGTGGGGTCACCGCTGTGGCGGGCGCCCGGCGTGCTGGTCACACCCCACGTGGGCGGGTTTACCATGCGTGCGGCGCACCGGGCGGCACCTCCCACGAGGGCGCGCCGTCGGCGCACGGGGCGAGATGTGTGTCCGCGATGGCGGAGAAATCGCCGAAGAACTTGATTTCCAGCCGCTCGCGACAGACACCTCCCTTGCCGTCCGGCGCGAGACGCAGAAAGTACAGCACGCTCGTACCTCCGGCAGCCGGCCGGTCATGCGGGTTGTAGCCGCCACCGTCCCAGTGGAACTCGGCCCGGGTCCGCAACACCCAGCGCAGTCCCTCGATGATGATCGGATTTGGGTCCGGCAGCCGCATCGCGAAGTGCCGCTCGAGCTCGAACACGCGTTCCTGCTCGATGAGCCCGGCCGGTAGTCCAGGTGTCCGCCGGAGCATGAAGATCTCCAACGTGCGGTCCGCGCCCGCATCGGACCGCAGCGCGGCGTGGGTGAGACGCACGTCGAGCAGCTCTGCGCGCACCGCGTAGCGCTCGGCCAGCCGGGCCTTCACGATGACGCTGGGCACCAGCGCGCTCGGCCGCACTCCGAGAGCGGGCAACGCCGCGAGCGCGGCCTCGAAGTCGTCCACGGCGATCAGCAGCGCCGCGTGGTCCAAGACGCAGTACCGTGCCACCAGATCGACGAGGGCCGCCGCCTCGTCAAGGCCGTCGAACAGGCCGGCGAGGAGACCCTCGGTGCGCAACGCGCGCAGCGGCGCGCACACGGCCTCAATCCGGCGCACGTCGACGGCGTCCAGACCGCTACCAGGCCGTCCGAGGTCGGGATGCCCCGGTGAGGCCGTGAATCCCTGCGCTTCGATCATCCCGTGCCGCCTTCCGCCGCGCGGATGTGCATGACGACCGGACACACCACGCCGATTCGTCCAGTCGGGTTCCTGCTCAGTCGGGCCCGGCCACCTTAGGCCGCTGGGCCTGGTCACCACGGCAGATCCGGCCCCGGAGCGTTCCTGGCAGCCTAGCGGGATTGAGATAACAGCCCGTCATCACCCACCGGCGAATCGCTCCTTACCGGTAAAATTGTCGCATCGCCTGTGTGACGAGGCTCGCTGGCACCCCCGGGCCGCGACAGGCCCGTGGAACAAGCCGGTGGAATGAGGAGGCGCGCGCCACGCTTCTTCCTGAGGACGGACGCGACCCGTGGCGTAAGGAGGACCTCAACCCGTGCTTGATCCCGATGCACTTTACGATCTTGCCGAGGATCTGGCCGGCGGTTCGATCGATCTCGGCCGTCCCGTCATGCTGGAGGCGATGACCGGGGTGGTCGACGCTGGCAGCGCGGTCAGCCTGGCCGGTGAGCACCTGATGACCGCGCTCGACCACCAGCTGCTCGCCACTTTCGACATCGACCAGTTGCTCGACTACCGGTCCCGCCGGCCGACCATGGTCTTCTCCGAGGATCGCTGGGAAAGCTACGAGGATCCCGTCCTCGCGCTGTACCTGTTGCGGGACGAGGCGGGCACTCCGTTCCTGCTGTTGGCCGGGCCCGAGCCAGACCTGCAGTGGAAGCGGTTCACGGTGGCGCTGCGAGGCCTCGTGGCCCGGCTCGGCGTCCGTCTGACGGTCGGGCTGAACGCGATTCCGATGGCGGTGCCGCACACCCGCCCGTCGGTGGTGAGCGCGCACGCGACCCGTAAGGACCTCATCGTGGGGTACGAGCCCTGGCTGCGCCGGCTACAGGTCCCCGGCAGCGCCGGCCACCTGCTGGAATTCGAGCTCGGGCGGGAAGGCCGGGATGCGATGGGTTTCGCCGCTCACGTCCCGCACTACCTGGCGCAGACGACCTATCCGGCGGCCACCGAGGTCCTGCTGACCTCGGTGTCGAAGGCGACCGGGCTCCTGCTCCCGCTGGACGGGCTGCGCTCCGCCGCGGTTGCCATCCAGGACGAGGTCGACAGCCAGATCGCCGGGGGCGGTGAGGCCGCCGCGCTGGTCAGCGCCCTGGAAGAGCAGTACGACGCCTACCAGCGCGGACGGCGCGGGCCGAGCCTGCCGGCCGCGGACGACGTCCAGCCGCTGCCGACCGCCGACGAACTCGGCGAGGCCTTGGAGCGTTTCCTCGCCGAGCAGACCGAACCGGACGGTCCCACCCCGAATCCCTGATCCCGAATCCCTGACTCGGGTCAGGGATTCGGATCCCACCAGCCTGACCGGCCCGCCCTCCGC
>NZ_CDWWXA010000010.1:0-3325 GCF_977971845.1 Frankia sp. CeCAU1
GCCGGGCCGGGCGGCACCGGTCTCGGCGCTAGCGTGGCGCCGTCGGTTCGTCGCTGACCGGTAGGTGTCCCTGGAGGGGGCCGGCCGGTCTGGAGGGGGCCCCGGCCGGCCCCCGGGGTCGGGGTTCAGGAGGCGAGCCCGTGCCGTGCGTCCGCTGCCTGACAGCTGACGACCAGTTCGCCGTCGCGGGAGGCCTCCAGCAGGCCGAGCGCCACGAACCGGCGGACCAGGTCGGGATGCAGCCCGCCGTGGCTGGCGACCGTCTCCACGGTCAGCTTCCGGGCTGGTGCCAGCGGGTAACGCGGCCGGGTGGTCGACGGCGCCGTCCGCTGCCGCGACGGGAATGGGATGGTCATCGCCGGGATCCCTTGCTCGGATCGGACTTTCTGGGGTCGGAGTTCCTCGGGTCGGAGTTCCTCGGGTCGAAGGTCGAGGTGGCCGCCAGTTCTCCGAACAGCGCCAGCTCCCGGTCGGTCAGTGCCGGCGGCACTGCCACGCTGACCTCGGCTTTCTGGTCGGCGCCCGGGATCGGCCCGGGCGCCGCCGCCGAGAACGTGCCGCCGAGGCCGAGTGTTACGCCATCAGATGGCTTCCCGATCCACCGGCGCCTCAAAACCACCCGCCGGGATCCCACCAAGCCGATCAGGTCGGTCCTCCGGGAGAAGGCACGCATAAGCGGTGAACCACGGTGGCGGGTTGGCACGGGTCGGCACGGGGGGTCGGCATCTGTGCTACGGTCCACTCCGCCTCACTTAAAGAGCCGGGCCGATTACCGATCGTGGTGATGTGGTGAAGGGTTCCTCAGACCTGGCCAGCGGTCTGTTGGAGGCGGCACCGGACGCGATCGTCGCCGTCCGGGACGATGGGGCCATCGTCCTGGTCAATGCGCAGGCCGAGCGGCTGTTCGGCTACACCCGCGACGAGCTGGTCGGCCAACCGGTCGAGATCCTCATCCCGGTCGGTGTCCGCGCCGTCCATCCTGATCATCGGAACCGCTACTTCGCCGATCCCCGGCCGCGGCCGATGGGTGCCGGCATGGAACTGGCCGGGCGCCGCCGCGACGGCAGCGAGTTCCCCGCCGAGATCAGTCTCAGCCCGTTGGAGACCGAGGAGGGAACGATTGTCTCCGCGGCCGTGCGTGACGTGACCGACCGCAAACGGGCCGAGGCGAAGTTCCGCGGCCTGCTGGAAGCCGCGCCCGACGCGATCATCGGAGTCCGCCCCGATGGACAGATCGTCCTGGTCAACGCGCAGGCCGAGCGGCTGTTCGGCTACACCCGCGACGAGCTGGTCGGCCAACCGGTCGAGATCCTCATCCCGGTCGGTGTCCGCGCCGTCCATCCTGATCATCGGAACCGCTACTTCGCCGCCCCCCGCCCCCGGCCGATGGGTGCCGGCCTCCAGCTCGCCGCCCGCCGCCGCAACGGCAGCGAGTTCCCCGTGGAAATCAGTCTCAGCCCGTTGGAGACCGAGGAGGGAATACTCGTCTCCGCGGCGGTCCGGGACGTCAGCGACCGCCTCGAAGCCCAGGCCGAGGGGGAACGGTTGCGCGTCGAGGCGCAACGCCGCAACTTCGAGGCCCAGCTCCACCAGTCCCAGCGGTTGGAAAGCCTCGGCCAGCTCGCCGGCGGGGTGGCGCACGACTTCAACAACCTCCTCGGCGTCGTCATCAACTATGCCTCGTTCGTCGCCGAGGAGGTCGCCCAGGCTGCCGCCACACAGACCGCGGGCGGACGGTGGAACGACGTGCTGCGCGACATCGAACAGATCCAACGCGCCGCTGACCGCGCCACCGCGCTCACCCACCAGCTCCTCACCTTCGGCCGCCGCGAAACCGTGCAGCCCCGGGTACTCGACCTCAACCAGGTCGTCACCGACCTGGAGAACCTGCTGCACCGCACCCTGGGCGAACACATCGAGCTGCACATTCATCTGCAACCCGAGCTGTGGCCCATCCTGGCCGACCCCGGCCAGATCGAACAGGTCCTGACCAACCTTGCCGTCAACGCCCGCGACGCCATGCCCGACGGCGGCGTGCTGACCATCGACACCGCCAACATCACGATCGATCCGGACTACGCGGGCGAACGCCCGGGCGTGAAAGCCGGCCCGTATGCCCGGATCCGCGTCTCCGACAGCGGCACCGGCATGCCCCCGGAGGTCCTTGCCCGGGTCTTCGAACCGTTCTTCACCACGAAACCCAAGGGGGAAGGCTCCGGCCTCGGCCTCGCCACCGTCTACGGGATCATCAGCCAGGCCGGCGGAAACACCGACATCTACTCCGACCCCGGGGTTGGCACCACCATTCGCTGCCTGCTCCCCGCCACCGCCGCCACCACCACCACGGACGCCGCCGGTCAGCCGGACACCACGACCGGCACTCCGGCACACGCGGGCGAGACCGTCCTGCTCGTCGAGGACCAGCCCGCCATCCTCGAGGTCACCCGCCGCCTGCTTGCCCGCAACGGCTACCAGGTCCTCACCGCTACCTCCGCCGACGAGGCCATCCCCCTCGCTGCCGACCACCCCGGCCCCATCCACCTGCTGCTGACCGACGTCATCATGCCGCGCCTGCAGGGCAAGGAACTCGCCAGCCGGATCCGCTCCACCCGCCCCGGCATCCGGGTGCTCTACATGTCCGGCTACGCCCACCCGGTCCTCGCCACCCAGGGGAAACTTGATCCCGGTGTCATCCTGCTCGAAAAGCCCTTCTCCGAACGGGTCCTGCTCGCCAAAGTCCGAGAAGCCCTCAACTCGTCGACCTGACCACGAATCAACCAGGACCCACCTCAACGGCCGGGATATTTCCTTTCTTCCCCCTTGATAAGAAATATCCGTCAGCCGGCGCTTTCGTCGTCGCTCGTCCTGCCGCGTGGCCCTGGCGGCGGATGGTGGTTTCTGCGGTTGACAGTCTCTGCCCGCGTCATAGGCTCAGCCGTGGGACGGATGCCCGACCGGGGTAGAGTGATGATAATGAATCAGCAGGAAACGCAGCAGGTGGAGCGCGTGCTGCGGCAAAACTGGCAGCAGATCCGATACCAGATCCTTGACCAGTTCGCCGAGGTAGACTCGTCGGACCTGGACGCAGCCTCGAGCGTTGACGACCTTGTTCAGCGCATCGCCGACAGGTCGCACTACAGCGACAGGTATGTGGAAAGCAGGATACGCGAGCTGGTGGGTGTTGCGGCGGGCGCCGGCACCGGTCCGGCAGCGCAACCCACCGCCGCGGCGACGGCCACAGCCGAGCAGGCCCCAGCGCCAGCCGCGGCCGAGCAGCCGGGGGCCGGGGGCCAAGCGGAGCAGTCCGTGGCCGAGCAGCCCGCGG
>NZ_CDWWXA010000010.1:3589-64294 GCF_977971845.1 Frankia sp. CeCAU1
CGCCGGGGCGTAGCCGCCGAGGCGGACCGGAGGGTGGGGTGCCGTCCAACGATGGAAAGCACCCCACCCTCGGGATGCCCGCGGTATGAGGAGTACTCGAAGGCGCCTTCGAGTGGCTGGGGGTGCTCTCCTGCCCGGGATCCGCCGCCCGTCATTACCTCAGTGCCCGACGGCGGCAGTGCCCGACGGCGGCCGACTCCGTATCGGTGGATCGGCATCGGCCCACGCAGGCGGGCGCGACAGGTCGTCGGTCGGAGTCGGCGGGTCCGCCAACCACCGTTCGACTCGGGTGCGGACCTCGTCAGCGAGGAGGAACTCGGGCCGGATCAAGCCCAGCGCCCGGTAGAATTCGCCCGCGACGTAAGCGTCGTCGACGGCGGTGGCGCGCACCATGCCCAGGTATTGTGCGCCCGCCCGCTCTTCGGGTGTCGGGGCGGGCATATTACGGCTTTCCGTCACGGGAAAGACCAGGTCGGATGCGGTCGCGGCCTGCCAGGCGAACGACGTGACGGCCATGACGTCGTCGTGGAGACGCTCGACGGCCGTGTCCAGATCGTCCGTCTGACGCAGGCGGTCGCGCAAGGCCACCGCCTGCAGGACGGCCGCAGTCATGCCTTGGCCGTACACCGGGTTGTATACGGCCACCGCGTCGCCGACCGCGATGAACCCCTGTGGCCGCCGAGCCAGCTCGTTCCAGCGGCGGAGCCGATTCACTGACATCCTCGTCGTCCTGATGTCGCTGACGGGCTCGGCACGTTGCCACATCTCGTGCAGGACTGGGGTGACGGCGGTCCGGAGAAACTTGTCGAAGCCCGCCGGGTCGCCGGGCGGGAAGTCACGGCTGGTCCCGACGGCCATGAGGCCATAGAGGTTGTTCTCCTCCGGCAGGAGGAACGCACCTCTGGTGTTGTGCGGTGCCGGTGGCGCGCACACTGCCCGCAGGTCTCCCGGTAGGGCATCCTCGGGCAAGTAGCAGTGCACGGTGGCGTAACCGAGGAACGGTTGCACCGTCGACTCCGGCGGGGCGTCGAACCCGGCGTCGGCGAGCCAGTGCGGGGAGCGGGATGCGCGGCCGCCGGCGTCCACCACAAGATCGGCCTCGATCAGTCCGCCCAGACCGTCGAGGTCGTCACACACGACCGCGTCTACCCGGTCGCCGCCGGCCCTGCGCAGGCCGATGGTCTCGGCGTGGCGGAACCGGACGTTCGGTAGCCGGCGGGTCAGCGTCCGGATGGTGTGCTCGGTCAGGGCCCGCGTGCCGAACACGGACCGCATGTCGGATGGCGCACGCCGGATCCAGCCTTCGGGAAAGAAGTAGGCGACGTCGCGTTGCGGGTCATACGGCGGCGCGCCCTGGTCGGTCATCGCGACCGTGAAGCCGCCGTGGAGTCCGTCGAGCGCCGATGCGCCGCCGAACAGCAGGCCGTGCAGATGAGGCGCCTGCGGGACGTTGCGCCGTTCTTCGACGGTTGTCGGCAGGGCGTCTCGGTCGAGAATGGTGACCGCGGCGAAGTGTTCGCTCAGCACGCGCGCCGCGGTGAGTTCCGCAATACTTCCGCCGACGATGACGGCATGGTCCCGCTGTACAGGCATTCCTACCTCCACTCCCGATCTTTCGATTGGGAATCGTAACAGGCGAGGGAGGTCCCGGGCGTGGAATTCCGCCCCGGCAGGAAAGATGTGCGTCCACGGCATTGCCGGTTCCGCGACGTCGGAGTTGAGGAAGCCCTCCACCACTCGCAGCGGCACGTGCAGAAGCGGGTCATCTCCGTCTGCCGGTAACCATGGAGATGATCCTGGACCCGGACCAGCCGGCCCCCGTCCAGGCGGGCGGGTCTGGTTGGAGCAGTGGGATCGATCCCGTGTGCCAGTGGCGGGTTCCTGGCGGGAGGTGAGTGGCTTTTTCTGTGCTAGGCGAGACCGCTCGACGTCGGGACACTGCCTCACACCCTCTTCACATCGGCGGGATGGCAGCGTGGGCTCGACGCAGGTCCCCGACGTGTGGCCGGGAGCCCCGTGTCCACCGTGCCTGCTCTAAACTTCCTCGATCCGGCACCCATCGAGTCAGAAAGCATATCGATGCCGCCTTCATCGCACAGTCGGACCCGCGCCCGGGAGCCCCTTGCGCCTAAAGTGCCGGAAATCACGGCGCTGTTCTGGGTGGTGAAGATTCTGACCACCGGCATGGGTGAGGCGACCGCAGACTACCTTGCGCATGTCAACTTGCTACTCGCAGCTGTCATCGGTACCGTCGGGTTCACGGTCGCGCTATGGCTGCAGTTCCGCGTTCGGCGCTATTTCGCCCCCGTCTACTGGTTCGCCGTGATGATGGTGGCGGTCTTCGGCACCATGGCCGCCGACGGCCCGCCCATCGGCCATGTCGGCTCGGCGATCTTCTATACCATGCTCCTCGCAACCGTCTTCTTTCTCTGGCGTCGCGCTGAGGGAACGCTGTCGATTCACAGCATCGTGACCCGCCGCCGGGAGACTTACTACTGGCTGGCGGTGCTCGCGACCTTCGCCCTGGGCACCGCGGCCGGCGATGTGACCGCGACCACCATGCACCTGGGCTTTCTGGCCTCGGGCATCGTGTTCACGGCGATCATCGCGGTGCCCGCGGTTGCCTGGTGGCGGTTCGGGTTGAACGAGGTCGTCGCCTTCTGGCTCGCCTACATCGTCACGCGGCCGCTCGGTGCGTCCTTCGCCGACTGGCTTGGTAAGCCTCACTCGCACAGCGGTGTCGGCTTCGGCGACGGACCGGTCAGTGGTGGCACCACTGTAATGATCGTTATATTGGTCGCCTACCTGGCCGTTACCCGCAGGGACGTCCAGCCCAATACAATTCGGTCCGCCGACCTCCTCGTTCCTGGTATTCAGCGAAGCAACACCGGAAGTAATATCGAGAGCGGCAACGCCCGGTCCGCGACGATCCCAGGTCCTGCCCGTCCGCCGGGCCAGCAGGCCCAGGTCGACTAACCCGCCCCGACCATCCCGGCCCGACCGTCATGGATCGAAGCGATCGGCGTCTCCGCTCTTCGGCCGGCCATGGCTGGCGCCGAGAAGCGACTGAGCGAGCTCTCCATAAGGCCTATTACGACCCGCGGCGTACCCCCGGGGCGAAGTTCATGGTCACCCTGCCCACGAGACGCCCAGGACCGCCAGTCAGATCATCAACCCCAATCGCACGGTTCCGGGGGTGTGGCCATGACCGCGGCGGGCATGGCAAGCTTGCTCGCTGTGGCAGCAGAGTGCGAGGTGGACAGCGGGACGGCCCGGTTGGGCCGAGCCGTCGTGTTCGCCTCGTCCTCGGTGTGTCTGGCCTGGGCCGCGCACGTCTCTGGCGGGGCGCCGCGGCCAGCCGCTGGGATCATGCTGGTTGCGGTCCTCCTCCTCACCCGGGTGGCGTTCGGGCTCGCGGACCGCGAGCGAGGAGTCGCTGCGCTGCTCGCGGGTCTGGGGGTGACGCAGATCGCCCTCCATGTCACCTTCGTACTTGCGCATCCGCACACCCACCTGGCCAGCGGTCCGAGCCTGGATGTTCCGATGACGGCGGCCCATGGCATTGCCGTGGGCTGTGTGGGGCTGATGCTTCGTCACTCCGAGCGGGCTGTGTGGTGCGCGGCCGGACTGAGGCCGCGCACCGTCGTGGCCCTGTTGCTGTATCCGGTGACCGTCGCCGTCGTTCCGCCTGTCCCACCCACCGTGAAGATCAACCTTCGGAAGCGGGTGTCGAGACCGCACGCTCGCCCCCTTGGCCGTGGCGCACGGCGTCGGGGACCACCCGCTTCCCCTTTTCCGGGGTTGACGTCACGGCGAGCGTTGACGTCACGGCGAGCCTGGTAGACGAGTTCCGCTGGCGGGCTCATCTGCCCGACGAACGACCCCGGCGCGAGCAAGGCAAGGCATCTTCAGGTGGTCCCACGCGCCGTGGGACGTTCGAAGGGATCTTATGTACCGCAACGTTCGGCGTGCCGGCATGCTTGCCGGCACTGCCGCGGCAGCGATGTTCCTCCTAGCTGGACCGGCGTCCGCCCATGTCACGGTGCAGCCGCCGACGGCTGCCGCGGGCAGCTACGCCACCTTGTCGTTCAAGGTCCCCACGGAGAAGGACACCGCGTCCACGACCGGGTTGGACGTCCAGCTTCCTACCGACACCCCGATCGCGTCCGTGTCGGTCCAGCCCAAGGCGGGGTGGACATACAAGATCACCAAAGCGGCCCCGTCGAAGCCGCTCATGACGGACGACGGAGAGGTCAAGGAGATCGTTACCAGGATTGCCTGGACGGCGCAGGGGGATGGCGGGATCAAGCCCGGGGAGTTCGACACCTTCACCGTCTCCGCCGGGCCGCTGCCCGAAAACACCGACCACGTTGTGTTCAAGGCATTGCAGACATACTCTGACGGTTCGGTCGTGCGGTGGGTCGATGTCGCAGCCCCAGGCGCCCAGGAGCCTGAGAAGCCGGCGCCGGTCCTCACGCTGACGGCATCCTCCCCGGGGTCCGGTGGGCCTGGCGCGGCCGCGGCGCGGTCGGACGAAGCCTCATCGGCCTCCGACGATTCCGACGGGACGGCGCGTGGCCTGGGGATTGCCGGCCTTGTCCTTGGCGCACTCGGGTTGCTGGCCGGTGGATTCGCGCTGATCTCTTTGCGACGGCGCGCCTAACCGTCGTGCGCCGCATCCTGGTGGTGGCCGTGACGTTCCTGGTCATGGCCACCACCTCCATCGGTTTTGGCCTCGGGGTCCCGCCGGCCTCGGCGCATGCCCTTTTGACGGGTAGCGACCCCGTGGACGGCGCGGCACTTGATGTCGCACCCACACAGGTAACCCTTGACTACAGCGAGTCAGTACGGGTCTCGCGCGATTCGATCCGGGTGCTCGATTCCGCGGGTAGGCGGGTCGATGATGGTCGTGCCGGATCTGGTCCCAAGGCGTCGCAGGCGACGGTCGCGCTCCGGCCGGGGCTGCCGAACGGCACGTACGTGGCGAGCTGGCGTGTCATCTCGGCGGATAGTCATCCTGTTTCCGGTGCGCTCGCCTTCGGTGTGGGCGGGCCGCCGGATGCCGCCGCCGCGGCGGTCTCCGGCACATCGGGCTCCTCGACGGTGGGCGTCGTCTTCGCCATGGCGCGATTTCTCGGATACGCCGCGACGGCCCTGTTGCTGGGCGTCTGTTTCTTTCTGATCGTGCTCTGGCCGACAGGTCTTCGTGCGGCCGGTCCCGGCCGGCTGTTGATGGCAGCGTGGGGATTATCCGTTTTTGCGGCATTCGCGCAGCTGCTGCTGCAAGGCCCCTACGCTGCCGGGCTCGGCCTCGGGGGACTCGGGCAGTGGTCGGTTCTGTCGACCACCCTGGCGGATCGGTTCGGTCACCTGCTGCTGATCCGTCTGCTCGCTCTTGCTTTGATGGTGCCTCTCGTGCGGCGGCTGTTGCGAACCGGGTCGGTGGATCCGCGGGGGAACGGGGAGCTCGCCGGTCTCGGTGTCGTGGTGGCCGTGACGCTTGCCATGATCGGTCATGCCAGTGCCGGCGATCTGGCTTGGCTGGCTACCACCAGCACGACAGCGCATGTGATCGCCATGTCGGTATGGATCGGTGGTCTGGTGATGATTGCCGGTTTCCTGGTGCGCCGCGCATCGGCCACCGAGCTGGCGGAGATCCTTCCCCGGTGGTCGAAGATCGCGGTTGTGGCCGTTGTCGCCGTGATGGTCAGCGGGGTCTTCCAGAGCTGGCGTGAGGTCGGCCCGCCACGGGCCCTGATTGATACCAGCTATGGTCGACTGCTGGTGTACAAGGTGTGGTTGGTCCTTGGAATGATCGCTCTCGGCGCTCTGGCGCGGCGGTGGGTCCGCCGGCAGTACAGTACGAACAGAAATCAGCCGGCCGGCCGGCCGGACCGCTCGTCGCATGCCGTTCTGCTTGCCGGGCTGCGCCGGGGTGTCATGGCGGAAATCGTGCTCGGGGCTGTCGTGCTGGGGATCACGGCTGGGTTGGTGAACATGGTACCGGGACGTACCAGCTATTCACCGCCGTTCTCCGACACCACCTTCGCGGGTCCGATGACGGTGAAGGTGAGGGTCTCGCCGACGCGAGTGGGCGCCCAGACCCTGGACGTCCAGGCCACGGACCCGAGCGGCAAACCGCAGAAACTGGTGGAGGCCAGTGCGGCGTTGTCGTTGCCGGCCGCCGATCTCGGCCCCTTCACTGTTCCGCTGAGCCTGGCCGCGCCGGGCCATGCGCGGAGCGACGGGATCCGGGCGCCGTTGCCCGGTGAATGGCAACTTCGGCTCACGCTCCGAGTGAACGACTTCGACCAGTACGTGACAACCGTGTTCTACCAGGTCCGATGAAGGGACTCGTGAACGATGAAGGGCTGGTGAACGCTGGGCGGCGGTACGTGGACCGTCCCGCACGGAGGCAGTAAGCGCTTCCGTGATAGCTGATCGGAATGGTTCGATTGGCGTGTGATATCAGGGTTGTAATGATCGGCCAGGCAACCCATGGTAGAGCGGAAAAGGCCTGCGAGGGAAGCTCAGAAGGAGTCCATCCATGCCGACCGCCACCGCTGACAAGTCCCATAGCTTCGATGTTTTCCAGCACTACGAGCGCCTCCAGTGGAAGGTTTCCGACCTCGGGCTGGAAAACGTCCGGAGTGACCTCGTTCATCCCGTCTACATCTCGCTTGTCAAGGGCGTTGTCATGGGCGAGGCGACGTCTCTCCCCGGGCTGCACGGTTTTCTCAGCGAGTTCCACGACGACTACGACTGCTCGGCCTTCGTGGCCATCTGGGCCTACCAGGAGCTTCAGCATCACTACGCCTTCCGGGCCTGGCTCAAGGCGGTGGGCGTCCACATCGACCAGGACAAGATCGAGGCTTTGCGTGAGCCGTACGAAGCCGGTATCACGCCGAGTGCGACCCTGACCACGAACGTGATCTCTGAGATCATCGTCAACACGGTCTACCGGGCGATGTCGGAGTGGGTGGAGGAGCCCGTGCTGGCCGACCTGTTTCTCCGCGCGAGCCGCGACGAAGCAGGGCACGCCCGCGAGTTCCTCTTCTACTTGAAGCGTCGCCTGGAACTCCACCCGCACGAGCTGAGGTCAGTCCTGGAAAGGATTCATTTCTACGTTACGAGTCCGCGGCTCAACCACCCGGTCGGTGTCTACAAGCATCAGCGCGTCGAGGAGATGCAGGGGCACGAGACCGTCGACGACGTGATCGATGTCTATCTCCAGTTCTCTCCGCCGGATGCGCTGGAAAAGCTCCAGGCCAAGCTCCGGCGCATGCTCGGAACAGCGGTCGGCCGGGACCTGAGCCGAAACTCCGGAATCCGCCACGCGATGGCCGAAATAGTGGCCTGAGGCATCGAATCTGAGAACGTCGTTCCCAGACCCGATCGGATGCGGGGGCGACGCGCGACGACGGCGGCGCCCCGGATCACGTGTGACGCCGTCGGCAGGGGCGCGCCGTGACCAATTCCCTGCCGGAGGAACCGATGCACATTCACCCGACCGCTCCCTCCCAATCCTCGGCCGACGAGGAATATCTGCCGGTGCCTTGGGCGGTCCTGGAGAGCTACCGCTGCTTCGGCTGCTCACCGCACAACGCAAACGGCCTGCGCCTCCGCTTCACCTTCCGTCCCGACGGGATCGCCACCCGCTTCAGGCTGGACCGCACTCACGAGTCGTACCCGGGGGTCGTGCACGGCGGTCTCATCGGAGTCATCTGCGACGAAACCATGGGAAACCTGATCGTTCTGCGAACAGGCCTCACCTCCTTCACCACCGGGATGCGGCTGCGGTACGTCACCGCGATGCGGGTGAACACCGACTACCAGTGCGTCGCCCGCCTACAGGCCGACGCGGCTGAGCCGGTCTCCAACCCGACGGGCGGTCCGACGGGTGCGGGCGGCCTGGTGCGTGCCGAGGCCGAGATCCTCGACGCCGCGGACGGTCTGGTGGCTGCGGCGAGCGCGACCTACCGCCCGACATCGATGAACATCGCGCGGCAACGCCTGGACCTGCGACCGGACGAGTTCGACCGCGTCGCGGAAGCCATCACCGCGGCCCAGGCTGCCCAGGCTGCTAACGCGGCCCAGGCCGTCGGCGGCCAGGGCTGAATAGTCCCTCTCACGCGCCTCAACCGACACGGCGAATGACCGAAGGAGTCATGATGACACCCTCCCGCGCCGAGATTGTCAGTACTGTCACCGCCATCCTCGCTCGCGAGCTCGGGATGTCAGCCGACGCGCTCACTCCCGACCTCGACCTGCGGGCCGTCGAAGGCGCGGACTCGGTGAAGGTTCTGGTCATGATCTCCCACATAGAGCGCACGTACGATATCGAGATCGAGGATGAGGACGTCTTCGCCCTGAGCTCTATCAACGACGTCGTTCGTATCGTGCTCGCGGCGCTCGAGACGGCGGTCTGACAACAGGAGAATCATCGTGACCGTATCGAACACCGTTACGTCAGCTACCTCTGCTCCGGAAGCGGGGCAACGCCGCCCTGTCCGGTCCGACCGCTCTTTTGCCCGTCCGGTGCTGCCGCCGCTGCTGCCCGCCTCCGACCTGGCGGCGGCGGTCACCGCGTTTCACTCTGCCGGGTCCGCCGCCCGCCGCTGGGACGTCGAATCGGCCTTCCGGTGGGACGAGGCCGAGGCCGACCGGCTCACCGAAGGCCAGCGCTCAGCGGTCCGCTTCATCACCCTGATCGAGGACCATCTCCCCGGCTATTTCGATCTCTACGAGCGTGCGTTCCCGCTCAACTCCGACGTTGACCTGGAAACCTTTATCCATAACCGTGAGCTCTACCATTTCACGGTACGGTGGGCCCAGGAAGAGGACAGTCACGCCCGGGCCCTGTTCCGCTACCAGGTCGCCGCCGGTATCGCCGAACCGGAGGAACTGCGTCGGGAACTGGCGGCCGAGGGCCGCAAGAAATTCGATCTGCCACTTGACCACGCGGTCTCGTTGTTCGCCTACGCACTCGTGCAGGAGAAGGCGACGCAGCTCTATTATCAGCAGCTACGCACCGTGGCCGGCGATCCGGTCCTGGCCGGCGTCCTCACTCGACTCGCCCGCGACGAGTCGCGCCACTTCGCGTTCATGGCGGATGTGGTCGAGCGGTACCTGCGCCGGGAGGGCGACGCCGTGGTGGAGCCAATCCGCGAGGTCATTGCGACCTTCCGGATGCCACTGGCCGACACCATCCGCGGCTACTGGCGATGGGCACTGCGGATCAGGGAAGTCGCCCACTACGATCACACGGATGCCTACGCTCACCTTATCCGGGTCGTGAACCGCGCCGTCAACGCCCGGTCCGACCGGGTGAATGAACTGGTCACCTTTATCGACGCATGCCGGACCGCCCCCGGGCCACCCGACCCGGCTCATCTTCGCGACGGCCGAGAGTAGCACAAGTGCTACTCTCGGGGGGTGGCCGGGATAGGGCTTCGAGAGGTCCGGCAGAACGCCAGCGACCTGGTACGCCGCGCTCAGGCCGGTGAACGGTTCACCATCACCGTGGCCGGCCAGCAGCCGTCCTCGGCCCGGTGAGTCCGCGTACGTGGCGGCGCTGGGACGATCTGGCTGATCTCTTCGCGCAGCCGGAGGACACCGACTGGCCGCAGGACCGCAACCTCGTCGACGGTTCCCTCACGGATCCCTGGGAAGGCCGATGAATCGCGGCGTCCTCGACACCAGTGTCCTGGTCGCCACAGACGTCACCCCCATCTCCGGCGAGTTGGCAGTCAGTGTCATCAGCATCGCCGAACTGCAGTTCGGTGGTATGTATTCGGAAGTGGTGTGAGGGCACGGCGGCGGGTGGCGTGACGGTGTGTCACGCCGTGCCGGGGTGGGTTAGTGGAGGGGTTGTTTCCACGCTTCGAGGTCGTCGGGGTTGGCGCGCCAGGGCAGGAACCGGTCGAGGTCGGCGCCGTCTGGGGGTTTGCCGCCGCGCCGGCCGCAGGTGTCGAGGTAGTCGGTGAGGTAGGTCAGGGCGTTGAGGCCGTGTTTCTCGGCGGTGCCGATGACGGTCCAGAACGCGGCGGCGCGTTCGGCGGCGGTCTCGGTGCGCGAGCCGTAGGCGTTCTTGCGGGTCACGACCGGCCGGCGTAGCGCGCGTTCGGCCGCGCTACTGTCAAGATCCAGAAGTGGGTGGTCCCGGTGGGCGAGGATGCCCGGCCATCGGCGTTCGAGCGTGGCGAGGGCGTCCTTCGCCTTCGGCTGCAGTCCCACGGACTTCTGCTGGGTGCGGCGGGCGGGGTCGATCGCGCCGGCGGCGTCATCCCAGGCGGTGTAGGCCGCGGCCAGCGTCTGCTCGGTGGTGGGACCGGGGGTCTCCTGGGCGGCGGTGAAGGCGGTGCGTAGCTGGCCGTGGGCGAGGTAGAGCGCGGTGAACAGCTTCGCCCAAGCCTTCCACCAGTACTCCGACTGGGTCGGGTTGGACAGCGCCGCGCGGATGAAGTGCCTTCTGAGATGAGCGACACACCAGAGGTTCACGAGACCGTCGCAGCGGCGGCCGGCCGAGACGTAGACGGCGTAGAAGTCCGAGGACAGGACCCGTTCACGCTGGTCGGCGCGCATGGTCAGGGAGAACAGCAGCAGGGCCAGGCCGACGAGGTGGAGCAGGCCGTGGATCCGCTGGTTGTTCTCGACGTAGGGGGGCGACGGCGAGCGGGTCCTTGAACGCGCTGTAGCGCCGCTCGGAGGCCTCCTGGCCCTTGTAGTCGAGGAAGACCCCGGCGGCGTCTTTCTCCTCGATGCTCTGGTTCGTCAGCAGCGCGAACCAGCCGTCGGCCTTCTGGGCGAGGTCGAGCGCGTCGGGGTCGAAGAACCAGGTCAGGTGTGGTCTGCCGGTGCCGGGGTCGGTGTCGACGTGCGTGCGCAGCCACGCCCCGACCCGACACTCTGCGGTGATCTTCTCGACGCGGGCACGGACCGCTGCCTCGTCGGGGTAGTAGCGGGTCCCAAGGTTGCGGTGCAGCACGACGAGCGCCGCGCGCCTTGTCGATCTGTTTCGTGCGGGTGGTCGCGGACGTCTCGGCGCGCCGCGCCGAGTGGGAGAAGACCGTGCGCACGGGGAACGGCGGGTCGGCGGCCTTCGGCCCGCGTAGGGTCGTGGTCCCCTCGACGACCCGGTGGACGTCGCGCTCGTGGAACAGCTTGTCCTGGTCGTGTGTTGGGCCGCCTGACGAGTGTCAAGCTGACCGTGCTGTTCACCTACTCCGGCGTTGAGGACCGGCGCATCGAGCCCCACCCCTCCGAGGTCGCGGCGGCCTCCCTGCGGCTGGCAACCGCCGTCCGGCCCCGCCGCTACCGCACGATCTTCTACTGGCGTCCGGGAACTGTGCGACATCTGCCCGGTGGGTCAGATCCGCCGGTGCCACGAGGCCCACCAGGTCCCTACGCGAGCGCAGCTGGTGGCCCTCGCGAGCACGGTGCCCGACACGGACGGCCTTGAGGTCGTGGACATCACCGACCGGGCCGCCGTGGTCGCGGGCCTCCCGCACGAGCAGCCCCGTTACTTCCTCCAGCACGCCCTCGGCTTCCAGGTCCACGACGTGCGCCATCCTCACCACGCGCGGCGCCACGGCCGCGCCGACATCGGATGGAAGGAGCCGGTCGCCTCATGACGGACTGGACGAGCCTGGACTACGCCGTGGTGGATGTGGAGGGCAACGGCCACCAGCCGCCGGACCTGGTGGAGCTGGCGGTCGTGCCCATCACCGGCGGCGTGATCGGGGAGCCGACCGCCTGGCTCCTGCGGCCCGAGCGCCCGATCACCGGATTCGCCCGCCGCATCCACGGCATCACGAGCGACATGGTCGCAGGCGCGCCGGTCCTGGCCGACGTGGAAAAGGAGATCCGCGCGGCCCTGGAGGGCGTGGCAATCGTCGCCCACAACGCGCACGTTGACCTCGGCGTCCTGCGGCGCAGCCTTCCAGGTTGGGAACCGCGGGACGTCTTCGGCACGCTCAGGCTCGCGCGGCGGCTCCGGCCCGAGCGCGTCAGCTACCGGCTCGGCTCGTTGGTGGAGGCCTTCAACCTGGCCGACGGCTTGGACCCACAGCACCGGCCCCACCGAGCCACCTACGACGCGTTGGTCACGGCCCGGTTGTTCGCGCTGCTGGCAACAAGCCCGGCCGGCCGCCCCCTGTCCCTTGACGAACTCCGCGACCTTCCCCCTGGAGGCGACGATGACCCGGCTGCGACCCTTTTCTGACCACCGCCGAGGACTGTTCATCAGCGTGGACGGACCGAGCGGGGCAGGCAAGTCCACGCTCGTGCGCCACCTCGCCCAACTGCTCGTCGCGGCGGGCGAGGACGTCCACGTCACGGCCGAACCGTCCGCCGGCCCCATCGGTGTACTGGCCCGCGAGTTGACCGAAACCGTCACGGGACACGCCCTGGCCTGCCTGTATGCGGCGGGCCGCTACCACCACGTCGAGACCGAGATCCGGCCGCATCTGGAGCTGGGCCAGACCATCATCTCCGACCGCTACGTGCCGTCGGGGCTGGTCATGCAGCGCTTCGACGGCCTGGACCCGGCCTTCCTCTGGGCACTCAACGCCGAAGCCGCCCGCCCCGACCTGTGCGTCATCCTCGAGGCCGACCCCGACATCATCGCCCGGCGCCGCCGAAGAGGTGCCGGAGCTGGCGAAGGAGCTCGCCGACCTGGGCCAGGTCGGGCGTCTGCGCAACCCGTCCTTGTGGGA
Source organism: Frankia sp. CeCAU1 (assembly GCF_977971845.1). NCBI lineage: Bacteria > Bacillati > Actinomycetota > Actinomycetes > Frankiales > Frankiaceae > Frankia > Frankia sp. CeCAU1. Next base: position 16,306 of record NZ_CDWWXA010000010.1, read on the forward strand.
GGCGCTGGGCGTTGCCATCCTGCGCCAGGTCATCCGGGCGGGGCAGTCCAAGAAGCTCTACCGGACCTTGTGCGCGGCTCACGGCCAGCAGGTGGAGCTGCCAGACGGTGGCACGTTGGCTCTCTTTCCCACCGCTGAAACGGTCCTCGGCCTGACCGGCGTGCAGTTCACCGAAATCGGTCTGGCCTTCAAGCGGCCGGCGTTGCAGGCTGCCGCGATCGCCTACCTGGAGCACGGCACCGCCTGGAGCCGTCTGTCTTGGCCCGCCCTGGTTGACGAGCTGCAAAACGTGCGGCGCATTGGCCCGTGGACGGCCGGCGCGGCAGTGGCCGACTATTGGCTGGCCGACAAGGAAACCAAGGACGAACCGCGGCGGCGGCGCTCCTGGTCGCGGGAGCGGATCAGGTCCTGGCCGGCGTCGGCCTCCACACCATCTGCCGCCAGTGGAACGATCTTGGCATCGCCAGCGCCACCGGCAAGAAGTGGCAAAAACCCGTCCTGCGCAACATCTACCTGTCCCCGCGCATCGTCGGCTACCGGGTGTACGGCCCCACCTCCGTCCCGCTGGAGAAGCACTACGTGGTGGACGCGGAGGGTCAGCCGGTCAAGGGCCAGCAGCAGCCCATCCTGGACCTGGAGGTCTGGGAGGCGGTGGCGGCGAAGCGCCGCGACCCCAGCAGGGTTTCCAAGCATGTCCACATCGGCGGACGGAAGTACCTGCTGTCCGGGATCATCTGCTGCGGCTTCTGCGGCCGGCACCTGATGGGCGGCTACGACCGGCGGTGGGAGAAGCACCATTACGCCTGCAAGGCCGTTACCGCGGGCGGGTGCGGCAAGGTCGGCGTCACCGGCCACCATGTTGATGACCTTGTTTCCGAGCTGGTCCTGGCCTACCTGGCAGGCCGCGACGTCGAGGCCGGTGCCGGCCAATGGCCAAGGGCGGGAGAGCCTGGCCAAGGCGGAGGCCAAGATCGCGGAACTCATGGGTGCCTACGACCGGGACGAGCTGCCCGGCCCGTACGTCTTCCCCCCGTGTGCGCGAGCAGGAGCAAGCAATCCTCCACCTGAGGGCAGAGCAAGCCGAGTGGATACGCGCCCACACCGTCCCCAAGGTCACGAACGTGGCCGAGGCATGGCCTTCCCCGGAGCTGGAGCAGCGCCGGGAGATCATCAGTACCGTCATCGAGGCCGTCGTACTCAAGGCGGCTGACGGCCCAAAGAACCGCTTCGACCCCGAGCGGGTGGAAGTGGTCTGGCGTCCCTGACGCCTCCGCCCCGCCGGACGCACCAGTCCGGCGGGGTACTCGTCGTGGGTACCCTGACGGGCATGGGCCTGCACCTGTCCGGCGATCCAGAGGCGGACGCCTTCATCACCGAGTACCCCCTGGCGCTCCTGGTGGGTATGGTCCTAGATCAACAAATTCCTCTGGAGAGGGCGTTCGCTGCTCCCCATGAGCTGACCCGGCGGCTCGGACGGCCGTTGGACGCGGAGGAGCTGGCGAAGTACGACCCCGACGCGCTGGGTGTGATCTTCTCGCGGGTGCCGGCGCTGCACCGCTTCCCGGGTTCGATGGCCAAGCGGGTGCAGGCCATGTGCCAGCTGATCGTGGACACCTACAACGGGGACGCGGCCCGGGTGTGGACGACCGCGGCTGACGGCAGGGAACTGCTGGAGCGGGTGGCGGCGCTGCCGGGGTTCGGCCAGCAGAAGGCCAGGATTTTTGTGGCGCTGCTGGGTAAGCAGCTTGGCGTGACCCCGCCGGGGTGGCGGGAGGCGTCCGCGCCGTTCGGGGACGAGGGCACCTTCCGCTCCATCGCGGACATCACCGACGTCTCCACCCGTGACCAGGTCCGGGAGTACAAGAAGGCGATGAAGGCCGCCGCCAAGGTAGCCTCCGCATAACCATGAGAGGATGTGACTGTCACGTTATATCCACGCTCCGACGGTAGGCTAGTGGCTGATCAGGCGCCTGCGGTGACTTTAGACCGTGTGGTGGTTTGTTGGAATCATTTTTTGCGAGGGCTCGGCCGAGCGCTCTCAGGCGATCTGTCGCGACCGGGCCGTCACCTGCGTGAGTCATGTCCGCGGCCGATGATCGATGGCGATGTCTGGTGGCCGGCAGATGCCGGTTCTGGGTACGCGGATCGGTATCACTCCCAGTCCCTCCGAGGCCTGTGGAAATCGGCGGACTCCGCTTGAGCGTGCGTTCGCCGCTTCCGACGAGCTGACCGTGGGCCGGGTCGGCTGTTGGACGTGGAGGAGTTTGCGAATTGCGGCCCGGACGCCCTGGGTGCGGTGTTCTCCCTGCGCGGGTTCCCGGCTTGATGGCCGAGCGGGTGCAATTCATATTGCGGATCATCCTGGACACCTGCGACGGGGACGCGGCCCGCGCGGCGTACGGCGGCGGCAAGGAGCAGACGGGCATTGGTCTCGTACCACCGCCGAGCGCGTCTAATATCAGGACAGCGTCCGCGAGTCGAAGCGCCGTTCTCGTCTCTGAACGAGTCCTCAAGGCTGAGCACCTTCTACTGCCCACGGTGGTGCGGAATCTTGCTCTCCGGGCAGTCCTGTCTTCCGCACACGGTGCCGTGACCTGCGACGACGCATCGCATGATCAAATCGGTCAGCACCCTGACCTGGGACGACGCGCGCATGTGCGGAGAACGGGGGCAGTCGGTCGACAGCTGCGGATGGAGCAAGGCGAGCATTGTTCATCCCTATCGCGGCTGGCAAGGTCAAATCGATCCGACTGATCAAGCCGGGATCACCGCAGGGAAGGCCCGGGGAGCGGCCTTCGATTACCTGGAGGGAGTAGGCGACAATGACTGATCCGTCCAGACGTGCCCGGCGGGAGGCGATCCGAGCCGAGCACGCGGCCGAGGATGCCGAAGCCGCTGAGGCGGAGGCGGTGGAGTCCGAGCAGGCCGTCCTCGGTACGGGTGCCCACATCGTCGGCGGACGGGCTGCGCGTCCGCGAGGCGGCGGCAGGTCAATGATCACCTTCGGCGAGTTCGTCGACGCCGAGCTCGGCCAGCAGCGTGGAACGCAGCCGGTCGAAGGCGGGGTCGGTCCGTCGCCGAGGGGACGCCACATCGACCGGAACGTCGAGGGAGAGCCGTCCCTCGGTGAGGACAAGCACCCGGTCCGCGAGCAGGATCGCCTCGTCAACGTCGTGCGTGACGAACAGTACCGCCGGCCGGTGGCGACGGCACAGCTGCTGGAGCAGGGCGTGCATCCTGATCCGGGTCAGGGCGTCGAGGGGCCCGAACGGTTCGTCGAGCATGACAAGGTCCGGCTCCCGAACCAGCGCCCGGGCGAGCGCGACCCGCTGTGCCTCACCGCCGGACAGTGCCACCGGCCAGGACCGTTCCCGCCCGGCCAGCCCGACCTCCGCGAGCGCCGCCCGTCCGCGTTCGGCGACGTCGCGGCCGGACAGACCGATCGTCACGTTGGCCAGGGTCCGCGTCCATGGAAGCAGCCGGGCCTCCTGGAAGACGACCGAACGCTGCCGGGTGGCCAGAACCTCGCCGGAGATGTCGCCGTCGAAGCCGCCGAGGATGCGGATCAGCGTGCTCTTCCCTGACCCGCTGCGGCCCAGCAGGGCGACGAACTCCCCGGAGGCGACCGTGAGGTCGAGGCCGTCGAGGACCGTGTGCTCCCCGAAGGTGCGACGCAGGCCGCGGATCCGGATGGCGGCGCCGTCGGCACCGCGGGTTTCGGCGGTTTCGGCGGTTTCGGCGGTGTGCTGAGCGTCGGCGGTGTGCTGAGCGTCGGCGGTGGCCGGGCGCTCCAGGGTGGCGACGGCCGTGGCCGCCGCCGTGGCCGCCGCCGTGGCCGCCGCCGTGGTGTTGGTGTTGGTGTTGGTGCTCAGGTTCCGTCGAAGCCGCGGCGCCATGACAGCAGCGTCCTTTCCAGGATGCGGACCATTCCGTCGCTGACGAGTCCCAGGATTCCGTAGATGACCAGGCAGAGGACCATGATGTCGGTCCGGTTCCAGGACTGCGCGCTGTTGAGCAGGTAGCCGATGCCCTTGTCGGTGTTGACCTGCTCGGCGAAGACCAGCAGTAGCCAGGCGACTCCCAGAGCCCAGCGCAGACCGACGAGGAAGCCCGGGAGCGCGCCGGGAATGATGACTCGCCGGATGAGCCCGAACCGGCCGAGGCCGAAGGTCTGGCCGGCCTCCACCAGTTTGATGTCGACCCCGCGGATGGCGGAGTAGGTGTTCATATAGATGGGGAAGGAGACCCCCACGGTAATCAGGAATATTTTTGCCTCCTCGCCGATGCCGATCCATACGATGATGAGCGGCAGCAACGCGATGACGGGGATCGTCCGTAGGAAGTTCATCGCGGAGTCGACGACGTCCTGGCCTGCGCGGAAGAAACCGGCGATCACCGCTAGAGTCAGCCCGATGGTGACTCCGAGGATCAGGCCGACCCCGCACCGGTAGAGCGAGATGCCGAGGCTGTCCAGCAGCTCGCCGCTGTTCCACAGCTCCCGTCCCGCGCCGAACACCGCGGCCGGGGAGGCCAAGGACTGGTCGCTGACGAGGCCGAATCCCGTGACCGTCCACCAGGCGGCGAACAACAGCGCGGGACCGGTGAACCGGCGGACCTCCGACGGAATCCACCGGCGCCCGCCGGAGCCGCACGGCCCGGCCTCGGTCCGGCCGTCAGCGATGACGCCGCCGGGTAAGATGAGTTCGGTCACGTTTGTCATCCCCTCGGATGGAACGTCCTGGTGCCCTGAGGTTCAGGTGGCCAGCGAGGCCTTGGTGAACGCGGCGGTCAGCTCAGCATTGAAACCCTTGTCGATCTCGTCGTCGACGTTCAGGGTCTTCGGCAGTTGGTCGACGTCGATCAACAGTCGGGCCTGCACGCGCTGGCTCTCGATGAAGCTTTCGGAGACCGGCTTGTAGAGTGCCCGCGGCAGCGAGTCGAAGTACTTCCTCGCAGCCTGCGGGTTCTGCTTGAGCTGGCCCACGTAGTACTTCTTGATCCACTCGTCCTCATGGGCCTTCGGCCAGGCGGACGCCCGGGACAGGCGGATCAGGAAGTCCTGTACCGCCGTGCGCTTCGCCGGATCCTTGAGGGCGTTCTTCGATGCCAGCACGACCGAGAAGACCGGGAGCGGCTTGGTCTCGATCTCATAGGAACCGGGAGCCTGCTGGCCGACCGCTGCGACGTACTGCTTGGCGTACACGATGGCGTCGACCTGACCGGAGGCGAGTGTCGCTCCGAGGCTCGTGATGGGCACGTTCACCGGGGTGATGTCGCTCTGCTTCAGACCGGCGGGCGCGAGCTGGTTGAGCAGATAACCGTGCAGGGAGGTACCGAGGGTGAGGGCGATACGCCTGCCCTTGAGGTCGGCTGGCTTGTGGATCCCGGAGCCGGCCTTGACGATGATCGTCTGGGTGTTCACCGGGTTCTCCGCGACGGCGACCGCGGTCACGCCGGCGTGCGCCCCGTTCGCGAACAGCACCGGTGTATCGCCCATGAAGCCCACGTCAATCTTGCTCGCGCTGAACGCGGCGTTCATGTGCGGACCGTCGGCGAAGGTGTTCCAGCTCAACCCGTAGGAAGTGCCCCGCGCCTCGCCGGAGAGCGTGAGCGGCAGTTCCAAATACTTGCCCTGGTCGCCGATCCGCAGCGTCACCTGGCCACTCGTAGCGGCCGAACCCGCCCTGCTGCTGCCGCCGTCGCTCCCACAGGCGGCCAGGGTCACCGCGACGGCTGCGGCAAGTCCGGCGGCCAAAAGGGAAAGACGCCGTCTGCGCGGTCGTCGATGCTGCATCGGAAATCTCCCTATCGGGTCGTTCGGTCGTGATCCGACGGACAGACGGTGGCCGTTCGGGGTGGATCGTTGGTCGGGGTGGCTTGTCGTTCGGGGTGGCTTGTCGTTCGGGGTGGCTTGTTTGGCGGTGTGCCGACAGCCGCGAGGGACTTGGCCCTCGCGGCTGTCAGCGGATTGCCGGCTCCGGTATTCGTGGTGTCCGCGGATATCGGCGGACAGCGGATCAGGAGCCGAGGAACGGTTCCCCGGCGACCAGTTCGGATTCCTTGCCGTCGACGCCGACCGGAATGTCGCCCTCGATGGTCACCCGATACAGCACCCGGTCGAAGTCGAGGTGACCCAGGTCCGACGGGCCGAGGTGGGAGGTCGCGCGGTTGTCCCAGAAGGCGATGTCACCGGGGTTCCACTTGAACCGCACCGTGAACTCGGGCCGGGAGATCTGCTCGTAGAACAGGTCGAGGATCCGGCGGCTCTGCTTCGGCGAGAAACCGATGATCTCGCTGTCCTTGGAGGTGAAGCTCGGGCTGACGAACAGCGCCCGCTCGCCGGTCTCCGGATGGACGCGCACCACCGGGTGGATCGCGACCAGCGGGTTTGCGGCGACCTTCCGCCCGTACTCGCTCTCGCTGGGGAAGTTTCCGAAGCTATGCCGGGCGCGCAGGCCGTTGGCCAGGTCCCGAAGCTGCTCGGGCAGCTCCTGGTAGGCGGCGACCAGGTTGGTCCACGCAGTGTCGCCGCCGTATGGCGGGACGATGTCGGCCCGCAGGATCGACGCGGCGGGCGGGTTCACCAGCGCGGTGACGTCGGTGTGCCAGCCATTGTCGTAGGTGACCTTCTTCTTCGTTCCGAAGAACCTGGCGTACCGCCGGCTGTCGATCGGCAGGATCTCCGGGAAGCCCGCCGGCGGCGCGTCCTCGTGCGGGTGGGCCGGGGTCAGCTTGCCGAAGCGCCGGCCGAAGGCGACCTGCTGGGCGTGGTCGATGTTCTGGCCGGGGAAGAAGACAACCTTCCACTGGTGCAGCGTGGAGCGGATCTCGGCGATGGTCGCGTCGTCCAGGTTCTCGCGCAGGTCCACTCCGTGAATCTCGGCCCCGATATAGCCGGAAAGCGGGCGGACGTCGAGTCCCAGAACAGGGGTCGTGGTTGTCATCCTGTGTTTCTCCAGAGGTTGGGAAAAGATGCGAAGACGGCGGGGAGGGCAGCCGGAATTCCGGGTGACAGACCGGTGGGACGCGTTCTCGGGGCGTGCCGGGAACGCCTGCGCTGCCGTGATCGGCACTATTGCGATCGACTACGGATTCTGTCGCGACGGACAGCGGCACGTGACGCCGGGCGTCAACATCGGCGACAACGAGCGCTGGCCGCGGGAAATCTTCCCGTACCGCCGTTCCTGGAGTCGCTCACCGGTCAATCTTCGGTCTCGCCCTTCCGGGCCGTCAACGTTTTGTGTTCTGGTGGAATTAATACCTCCGGCGGGTGGCTGCGGCGACTGTCGGTGTCGGTGATGGTGTCCGCGACGGCATCGGGGCGGGCATCGGAGCGGGCAGACTGTGCGGGCGGCGGTGGACCGGGTCGAGGACGGTCGCTCCCGCCGCGACGGCCAGCACATTCATGCCGAAGCTGCTCGGCAGCACCATCCGCTCGGGATCGGTGCACACGCGTGAGTGCGCGGCGATCTCCTCGTGCAGGTCGACCAACAGATCCGGCAGGCAGAGCGCGGCGGCCTCGGTGAGAACGACGATTTCCGGGTCCATCATGTCCACGAGCAGGCTGATCATCCGACCCACCAGCCGGAGCCTGGCGCGCAACAGCGACAGCGCGCGCGGGTCGCCGGCGAGCCCGGCGTGCAGCAGCACCTGCAGGTCCGGACGGGAGATGATCCCGTCCTGGGCCGCCTGCAGCAGCATGGTCCGTTCCGACAGCGCCGCCTGCGCGCAGCCCGACCGGCCGCAGCGGCACGGGGCGTCGCTGTCAGCGAGCCGCAGGTGAGCGATGCCGCCCGCGGCGGAATGCGGTCCGATGTGCACCGATCCGTCGGTGGCGAACGCGGCGTCGACCACGTTGCCGACGAACAGCTTCAGCAGGCTGCGCCGGGCGCGCGGGTCGCCGAAGAGGATCTCCGCCTGGGCCAGGGCGCGGGCGTGCCCGTCGACGTGCACCGGCATGCCCGTGGCCGCCGCCAGCACCTCCCGGACCGGCACGTCATGCCAGTCCAGGGGCTCGTGTTCGATCACCACGCCGAGGTCGGGGTCGACCCGGCCGCCGGTGACGACGCCGAGGCCGAGGACACGGTTGCCCCGGGCGCGCCGGGCGAGGAAGCCGGGCAGATGTCGGGCGATCATCCGAAGGACGTCCGCCGGGCCGCCCTCCCGCGGCAACTGCTCCCGCGTCACCACCTGTCCACGCAGGTCGACAAGGCTGAAGGTGACGAACGGGACGGCGATGTGCACCCCGCAGGCCAGATGAAGGTCGGTGTCCACGTCCAGGGGCACGTGTGGCCGCCCGGCCCGGGGAGCCAGCGAGGAGGCGGGAAGCTCTCGGAGCAGACCCAGGGAGATCAGCCCGGCTGTCTGCCGGGAGACCGCAGCCGGGCTGAGCCCTGTTGCCCTCCCGATGGCGGTGCGGGCGACCGGACCGTGGTCGAGGACCGCCCGCAGGATCGCCGCCGCGGAGCCGTCCGGGGCACAGTAACCACTGGAGCCGCCTGGGCCGCCTGGGCCGCCTGGGCCGCCTGGGCCGCCTGGGCCGCCGGCAGCGGTTCTCCCGGCTCCAAGCCTGGAGACGACCCCCGCCGCGGCCCGCGGCCTTCCCTGCGCCGGCAGCGTTTCCCGCGCCGACATCTTGTCGCGTACTGGCGCCTTGTCTCGTACGGGCACGGAGAACCTCCTCGCGATGCGACCACGCGGCCGACGGGGCCTCTCGTCGCCGCGCACGCGCAAGGCGTGCAAACACAGGGCAGGTGGAACGCACGGAAAAGTCAGGACCGGGGGCACGGCTGACCACAGGGACGGTGGATCGGAGGGAGGGGGCCACCCTTCGCTGACATCAGGTCGGCTGCCGTTGGCCGGCTCGGGTACGAGGCGGCAGGTGCCGTCACCGGGCGCCGGGGGGCTTACGGTGACGGATGCCAGTCGGCGGAACGGGGCCTGATGATCAGAGGGATCGATGGTAAGGGTGACAGAGCGCGCTCGCGACGCGATGAAAGTCAATGTGTGCACGGCAGACCAGAAGCGGGCGCCGGCTCATGACGCTGACAGTAGATATCATTCCGCCGCTTGTCAATAAAAAAAGTAGAGATTATCGCCTTCCGCTCAGCCGACCAGGAGAATAAGCGGGGGCGCGGCGAGCACGATGATCGCCCCGAAGTAGGCGCACGGCGGCATCCACCATGGCACTTCCGGCGGGTCGAGGAGCCGGGCGATCCGCGAGATGACCGGATTGGCCGTGCCGCGCCGAGGGCCGCCGCCGATCGGTCGTGTCTGGCCGGGCGCCGCATCGCCGGGGTCTGGCCCGCCGGGGTCTGGCCCGCCGGCGTCTGGGTTGCCCGGGCCGGGCGGGCCGGAGTCGCGGACGCCGACCGCCGTAGGATCGTGGGAGCCGAGTGCGGGCAGCACAGCGGCCGGAGAATCGATGATCCCCAGCGCCCCGGCGGGGACCGGTGCCCTTGCCCCGCCCAGCCGGGCCAAGGCCCGCGCGAGCGATCGGCGGCTTGTCTGCCGGGCCGCCGCGTCGTCGGCGAGCATCTCGACGAGGAGCGAGACGGCCGCGGTCGCCTCCCTGGCCGGATCCAGGAACGGGAAGGTCCGCTCCCACGCGACGAACGGCTGGATGACGAGGTCGTGACGACCGGCGACGTGGGCCGCCTCGTGGGCGAGCACGGCGTCCAGCTCGGTGGCGTCGAGGGTGTTCAGCAGCCCGCGGGAGACCACAACCCGGGCGTGCCGCACCCCCGGCACGCAGTAGGCGACCGCGACGGGATGATCAAGGATGCGCAGTAGAATGCCGGCCCGGTCCCGGTGTTCGCACAGGCAGCAGCCGGTTGCGCCCCCGCCGTCGGCGGTTGTGCCAGGGTCGGTGGCCGCACCAGAGTCCGCGGCTGTGCCGGAATGATGGGACGCATGGCCGGGCGGGACGCAGGTCTCATGCCGGCGATGCCGACGGCCAGCCAGATCGACCAGGTCGCGGTGTCGGTGACGCTCGCGAAGGGTGGCGGCGCTGGAGGTGCCGAGCACCCCGAACAGCCGGGAGGCCAAGGCCGCCGCCACAGCGAGGCCGATGAGGTTGATCAGGCCCAGGCCCGTCAGCGGCGCGCCGGCCGCGATGTTGTCGAGATGGTCGGCGATGGCGGTCGGGGTGTCGCCGGACAGTGGTGAGACGGTGAACGCGATCGCCGCGAGCAGCGCCGACACTCCGCCGGCCAGACCGACCGCCTGCCAGAGCACGATCGCCGCCCGTGGACATCGGTAGGGCCAGCGCGCGGCGGCCAGCAGGCGTGGGACCGGCCAGGCCAACACGCCCGCGAACAGGGCGAGAAGTGCCGCGGTCGTCATGTCCCGGCTAACGCTACCGGTGGTCGGGCGGAATCTGGGCCGTTCGATCCGGGTCGGTGGCTACCGTGACGATCTGCTCCGGGTCGTCGCGGGGCGGGTCTCCGATCGCCGGACCGCGCCGGGCCTCGGCGTGCCGGACCTCCGTGTGCGGATCCTCGGCCTGCGGATCCTCGGCGCGCGGGGCCTCTCCGCCAGGCACGAAGATGCCGGGTTCCCCGGGACCGACGGGTTCCAGGGCACGGCGAAGGATCTCGGCCTCCTCCGCGGACACCGACCCCACGAAGCGGACCAGGGCGGAACCACGATCGTCCGCCGTGCCGAGCGCCTCCATCATCGCCTCGGCCACGACGGCCTCGCGACTGTCGCTGGCCGCGTAGCGATGCGCGCGCGCCGAACGCTGACGCCGCACGAATCCCTTCCGTTCCAACCGTTCGAGCACGGTCAGCACGGTGGTGTACGCGAGATCGCGTTCATGCTGGAGACGGCCGGCGACCTCGCGGGCCGTCAGCCAGTCGTCGCTCGCCCACAACACGTCCATGACCGACCGTTCGAGGTCACCCAGGCGCGCCATGGTGCCAATCCTACGTGGCGTAGAACATTCGTGGAACCGAACGGGGTGCTTCGTTGAGGCCTGTTGCGTCACAGCCACGCGGCAACGGTGCCGGCCGTCGGGGAGGAACCGGGGAGGAGCCGGCCTTCCAGCCCCCGATCTGCCTCCGGGCTCCCGATCAGCGCCCGGCTCCGGACCAGTGCGAACCCGCCGGCTGACTGATCCGCCGCCGTTCACGCGGCCCGAATTCCTTTACAAGGAAGCATCTTCATGACCTAGAGGACTATCTATCCACCGAACGGGCTATCCACCGAACGGGCTATCCGCCGAACGGGCTATCCGCCGAACGGGCTATCCATCAAACAGGATGACGGCCGCAATGGAGGTATCTTTCGGTCCCGCCCCGTGCCGTCGACCGTGGCGCACGTCTCGACAGCGCCGTCGGTGGTGCCGTCGGTCTTGACCGTGTCATCGAGCTCACTGCGCTTTGCTCGTCGCCAGGAGAATTGGCTACATACCGTAGAAACCTCTATACCTCGTAGAGGATCGGTTGGCTCTCGGCCGATTTTTCCCCTCGCGGCCCACCGAAGGAGCTGTGCGCATGGTTCTCGCCGCTGATGCCGTCGACCTTGCCCGCGCCCAGACAGCGTTCTCCCTCGCGTTTCACATCTGTTTCGCCGTGTTCGGGGTCGGCATGCCGTGGCTGCTGATCTACACCGAGGGGCGTTGGGTGCGGACCGGTGACGAGACCTGGCTGGCGCTCACGAAGAAGTGGTCGCGGGCATTCGCCGTGCTGTTCGCGGTCGGGGCCGTCTCGGGAACGGTGCTGTCGTTCGAGTTCGGCCTGCTCTGGCCCGCGTTCATGTCGAAGTACGGCAGTGCGCTCGGGCTGTCGTTCTCCCTGGAGGGCTTCGCGTTCTTCACCGAGGCGATCTTTGTCGGGATGTACCTGTACGGCTGGAAGCGCCTGTCGCCGCGCGCGCACTGGCTCACGCTATGGCCGATCGCGATCTCCGGCACCCTGTCGACGTTGTTCATCATCACGGTGAACGCCTGGATGAACGTGCCACGAGGGATCACCGAGGTGAACGGCAAGGTCGTCGCCGCCGAGCCGTTCGCGCCCTTTCTGAGTCCGGGGACTCCGCCCCAGGTGGTCCACATGCTGCTGGCCGCGCTGATGTGCACCGGCGGGGCCGTCGCCAGCATTTACGCGGTCGGCATGCTGCGCGGTCGCCGCGACGCCTACCACCAGCGCGGGCTGCGGATCGGCCTGGCGGTGGTGCTGGTCTGTGCGCCGCTTCAGCTGATCGTGGGGGACTGGGCGGCCCGGATCGCCGGGGCCAACCAGCCGTTCAAGCTGGCCGCGATGGAAGGGCTCTACCACACCAGGTCGCACGCGCCGCTGACCCTCGGCGGGTTCTACGACGACAAGAGCGGCGAGGTCCGCTACGGGCTGGAGATCCCGGGTCTGCTCTCGCTGATGGAGGGATTCAGTACAGATCACGTGATCACCGGTCTGGACGCCGCGCCGCCGGACGAGCGCCCGAACGGTCTGCTGGTGCACGGGTCGTTCGCGACGATGGTCGGGTTCGGTTCCGCGCTGATCGGACTGTCCGCCCTGACTGGTGCCGCCGTCGTCCGCCGGCGCCGTCGCGGCGAGAAGACGCTGCTGCCCACCGGGCGGCCGTGGCTGTTCGCCGCGACGGCCACGGGACCGGCGTCCGCGCTGTCGATGATGGCCGGCTGGGAGGTCACCGAGGGTGGTCGTCAACCGTGGATCGTGGGCGGTCACATGCGGGTCCACGACGCGGTGACGGGCGCCGACGGGGTCGCGCCGATGTTCGCTGGCTCCCTGGTCTTGTACCTGGGGCTCGCGGGTGCGCTGATCCTCATCCTGCGCCGGATGGCCACCGGCGGCCCGGCCGTCGCGGAGATCCGGTCCGGGCAGCCCGCTGCGGGCGTCCACCGCACGGCCGTCCACCGCACGGCCGTCCACGGCGCGGGGCAGGCGAGCCCGGCCAGGCCCGGACGGACAACCGATTCTGATTCGCCATCCATCCCGAAGCCGCGACCCGAACCGGCGGCGGTTGAACCGGCGGTCGAACTGCCGGTCGAACCGCCGGTGTCCGGCAGGCGGCGCACCGGCGGCGGTCCCGAGGGATCCCGCGGTTCGGCGCACCCGGGTGAGACAACGGGAACGGGATCCGACGGCAGCACCGGTTTCGGCGGGCGGGGAGAAGACTGATGACCAGCGCTGACCTCCTTCTGATCATCATGGTGGTAGGGCTCACCGCCTACGCGCTGCTCGGTGGCGCGGACTTTGGTGGCGGGGTGTGGGACCTGCTGGCACGCGGCCGGCACGCTGGCGACCAGCGGAAACTGATCTCGGCGTCACTCGGCCCGGTGTGGGAGGCCAACCATGTCTGGCTGATCTTCATCGTGGTGGCGATGTTCAGCGGGTTTCCCGAGGCCTACGGGGTGATCGGCTCCTCTCTGGAGGTGCCGCTGTCCGTGGCCCTCGTCGGCATCGTGCTGCGTGGCGCCGCGTACGTGTACCGGTCCTACGGGGCGGGTGGGGCCGGTCCCGACCACTGGTGGGGGCACGTCTTCGCGGTCTCCTCGACGATCGCCCCGTTCGCGCTCGGGGTGGCCGGTGCGGCTCTGGCCAGCGGTGATCTGTCGACCGACGACCCGTTCGCGCCGGTGCGCAGCCCGTTCGGGCTCGTCTGCGGGGCCTTCGCGGTCGCCGCGACGGCCTTCCTCGCCGCCGTCTACCTCTGCCGGGACGCCGCCTCTTCCCCGGCCACCGCGCACCTGGTGGCCGACTTCCGCCGGCGGGCCATCGGCGGCGCCGTGCTCTGCGGTGCACTCGCCGCGATCCTGCTGCCCCTGCTGTGGGCGGACGCCCCGCAGGTCGCCGGCCGGTTCAGGGACCGCTCGCTTCCCCTGGTAGCCCTGTCCACCCTCGGCGGGATCGGCGCCCTCGTCGCGCTCTGGCGCGAGCAGTTCGGTGCCGCCCGCATCGCGGCCGGTCTCGCCGTCGGCGCGATGCTCTGGGGCTGGGCGGTGGCCCAGTACCCGGACCTGGTGGTCGGGCAGGCCACGGTGGACACGGCCGCGGCGCCGACGACGAACATCCGGGCCATGCTGTTCGCCATCGCCGGCGGTCTGGTGGTGCTTGTGCCGTCCCTGATGATGCTGTTCCGGCTGTTCTCCCGGCCGGAACCGGCGGAGTGATCGGGCCGGCGCAGTGATCGGGCCGGCCCGCCGCGGCGGTGGGCTACGGTCATCGCGTGACCTCTGCCCCCGCTCAGGCGCCGGTCATCGCGGGTGAGTCGCTCACCCGCCGGCAGCTCGTCGTCGAGGTCTGGCTCGTGCTCGGGGTCTCCTTCGCCACCTCGGCGCTGTTCGCGGTCATCCGCTACGTCGGGGTGCTGACCCGGCCGGGCCCCGTCCGTTCCCAGGTGGCCCGGCTGAACACCTCGGCGGCGCCGGGACGGCCCTGGCTCGACCTCGCGCTCCAACTCGCCGACCTGGTCACCGGGCTGGTGCCGGCGCTGCTCGCCGTATACCTGCTGACGAGGCACGGAGGCGGACCGCGGGCGATCGGCCTGGACGGTCGGCACACCGGTCGCGACGCCGGCCGGGGAGCGGCGATCGCGGCCGGGGTCGGCGGGCTTGGCCTGGGCCTCTACCTGCTGGCGTGGCACAGCGGGGCGAACCTCACCGTCGCGCCCTCGGGCCTGCCGGACGTGTGGTGGCGCGTACCGGTCCTGGTCCTCAGCGCGGCGCAGAACGGCCTCGCCGAGGAGGTCATCGTCGCCGGGTACCTGCTGGTGCGGCTGCGTGAACTTGGTGTCGCGGCCAACCGGGCGCTGGCGGCCAGCGCCCTGCTCCGCGGTTCCTATCACCTCTACCAGGGGCTCGGTGGGTTCACCGGTAACCTCGCGATGGGCCTGCTGTTCGGCCGGCTGTTCCAGCGGACCGGCCGGGTGCTGCCGCTCGTCATCGCCCACGCACTCATCGACACCGTCGCGTTCGTCGGATACGTAGCGTTGGTCGGAAAGATCTCCTGGATTCCGGCGCCGCGCTAAGGTTACGGGTGGGGAAATAGACATCGTCTGATGGGCATACGATGCGTATCTCAACGGTGTATCGCGGAGGCGGTGGATCGTTCGAGGACGTCAACATCGGCGGGTTCGGGGCGCCGGAAGGCCATGGGGCGCCGGAAGGCGTAGCCGTCGAGTGCCTGCCGCGGTACGGCTGGTCGGGGAGGACCGATGGTCAACGGAATCCGCGAGATCGAGCGCAAGTTCTCGGTCGAACCGACCTTTGTGCTCCCGAAGTTGGGGGAGGTTGCGGGCGTCGCCACCGCGCGCACCCGCAAGACCGTCAGTCTGGAGGCCGTCTACTACGACAGCGACGATCTCCGGCTGGCCCGCAACAATATCACGCTGCGGCGTCGGACCGGTGGGTCGGACGCCGGATGGCACCTCAAGCTGCCCGTCCGGGTGGGGGAGCGGGACGAGCTCCAGCTCCCGCTCGACGTGGGCGTGGGCGTGGGGGCGGAGGGCCCGCGGTACAGCCCTCCCGCGGAGTTCGTCGATCTGGTGTCGGTCCATCTGCGCGGTGCCGAGCCGCGGCCGGTCGCCAGGCTGCGGACACTGCGGACAGCGCGCCGACTGCGGGACACGGTCGGAGTCGACCTGGCCGAGGTCGTCGATGACCAGGTCTCCGCGCAGACCCTGGGGGAGAGGACGGCACTGAGCAGCTGGCGGGAGATCGAGGTCGAACTCGTCAACGGCGGGCCCGAGGTGCTCGACGAGGTCGCCGGTCTGCTCACGGCCGCGGGCGCCACCCCGGCGGCGGACTCCTCGAAGCTCGCGCGGGTCCTGGGTGGGGCGCTGGCCGCCGGCCCCGGGCCGGACGTCCCTGCGCCGCCGCGCAAGCCACGACGCGGGACGCCGGCGGGCGAGGTGGTACGGGCCTATCTGATCGAACAGGCACGTGCCCTGCTCGCGGCCGATCCGCGGGTGCGGCTCGACGAGCCCGAGGCGGTCCACAAGATGCGCGTCGCCTGCCGTCGGGCCCGCAGCACCCTGCGGACGTTCGCGCCGCTGTTCCCGCCCGAGAGAGCGCTCTTCCTGGACGGCGAGCTGCGGGACCTCGCCGGCGCGCTCTCCGGCGCCCGCGACGCCGAGGTCCAGGCCGCCTATTTCGAGACCCGCCTGGCGGAGCTGCCCACCGAGCTGGTTGCGGGGCCCGTGCGCAAGACGGTCACCGCGCACCTCGGCGCCGGCACGGCCAACGGCCGGGCGGAGGCGTTGGCCATGTTGCGCAGTGACCGGTACTTCGCGCTCGTCTCCAACCTGCTCACCCTGCTGCGGGGCCCGCTCACCCCCGCGGCGGCCCGTCCGGCCGGCAAGGCCCTCCCCGATCTGCTGCTCGGCGCCGACCGGAAGCTGGCGAAGAAGGTCCGCGCCGCGGCTGCCCTGAAGGTCGGCTCGGAACGGGACGAAATGCTGCATTCCGCCCGCAAGCAGGCCAAGCGGTTACGGTACGCGGCGGAGGCCGTCGCGCCGCTGTACGGGAATGACGCGGCGCGGCTGGTAGAGCAGGCTCAGATCGCGCAGGAGCTGCTCGGAACCCATCAGGACGCCACCATCGCGCGCAGGCTGCTGGAGGACTGGGGGACGGCAGCGCAGGCCCAGGGCGCCCCCACCGCGTTTACTCTGGGTGTCCTGCTGGGCTTGGAGGAGTGCCGGGCACGCATGGCGGAACGAGACTTCTTCGATGCGTGGCCCGCGATCTCGGCGGCCCGGCACCGTCGCTGGATCCGCTGACCTGGGGCCGTGCCGGGTGGGCTCTGCCGTGGTCTGACCGATTACCTCCTCCGCGTCACCCATTCGTGCGCCACATCCGGGCCATCGGGCGCACTACCATCCGCCACGGGTCGGCGCGCTCGGGAAATCCCTGTCAGCTCGACGGATTGCGGGACGGGACGGGTGGAGCCGCTGGCGGCCGGACCTGCTGCGTTGTTCTGTGACCGGGGTATGAAGTGGACTTCCTTGCCCGGAGGACTCCCGCGAAGGCCTCCGTCCGTGTAGCGTCGTCCCTGGCCGGAGTTCGGCGGTTCGCGTCTCAACCGAGGCGCGGCGGAACAACGTCAGGCGCTCTTGCAGCTTCCTGACGTTCGGCCCGGGGCCCGCGCGGTGCGGGTCCTGACTGCACCAGCAGGGAGAACGGCACGTGGCTCAGGGCACGGTGAAGTGGTTCAACTCGGAGAAGGGCTTCGGCTTCATCTCCGTGGACGGCGGCGGTTCCGACGTCTTCGTTCATTACAGCGCGATTCAGATGGACGGTTACAAGGCACTTGAGGAGGGCCAGCGGGTCGAGTTCCAGGTGACCCAGGGTCAGAAGGGTCCGCAGGCCGACGCCGTCCGCGTCGTCTGAGCCACGAGAGACTTCAACGGTCAGCCCGCCCAAGGGTCCTCCTGGGGCGGGCTGACCGCTTCTCGACTTCTCGATCAGTTCGATATCCGACAGTTCGGTGGAAGGTATGTTTTTTCCGGCTGATCTCGATCGTTTTCTCGGGCCGGAAAGCGCGGGGCGTTCATCGGTTCCCGGATGGCGTGGTTCGCGGCCAAAAGCTTAACGCCTGATTAAAGGCACAGCCAATCCTGCACGAGAAGTTCGGCGATCTGCAGGGTGTTCAACGCGGCGCCCTTGCGCAGGTTGTCCCCGCAGAGGAACAGTGCGACCTCGCGCGGGTCGTCCGGCGACTGCCGGATTCGGCCGACCCAGGTCGGGTCCGTTCCGACGACGTCGGCCGGGGTCGGGAACTCGCCGGCTGACGGATCGTCGACGACGGCGACGCCGGGAGCGTTCAGCAGCACCGTGCGCGCCTCGTCCGCCGTCACCGGCCGGGTGAAGCGGGCGTGCACCGCGACCGCGTGCGTGGTGATGACCGGCACCCGCACACAGGTAGCCGACACCCGCAGATCCGGGATACCCAGGATCTTGCGGGACTCGTTGCGGACCTTGAACTCTTCCGAGGACCAGCCGCCGTCCTTCAGTGAACCGGCCCAGGGCACGACGTTGAGCGCCAGCGGCGCCGGGAAGGGGCCGAGGCCGTCCTCACCGATGGCCTTACGCACGTCACCGGCGGTCCGCCCCAGCTCGCGGGTGCCACCGACGACGGTGAGCTGGTCGTAGAGGGCGTCGATGCCGGCCTGCCCGGCGCCGCTCGCGGCCTGGTAGGAGGCCGCGAACATCGACTCCAGCCCGAACGCCCGGTGCAGAGCGCCGACCGCGACGATCATCGACAGGGTGGTGCAGTTCGGGTTCGCGATGATGCCCCGCGGCCGCGCGGGGATCTGGTCGGCGTTCACCTCCGGCACGACCAGCGGCACGTCGGCGTCCATCCGGAACGCGCCGGAGTTGTCGACCGCGACCGCGCCGTGGGCCGCCGCTACCGGTGCCCACCGGGCGGAGACCTCGTCGGGAACGTCGAACACGGCCACGTCCACGCCGTCGAAGACCTCCGGTGCCAGGGCCTGGACGACGACGTCCGCGCCGCGCACCCGTACCGTCCGTCCCGCGGATCGGGCCGAGGCGATCGGCCGGATCTCTCCCCAGATGCCGGGGCGTTCGTCGAGCAGCGACAGCATCACCGTGCCGACCGCGCCGGTCGCCCCCACCACGGCGAGCGTCGGTCGCCGGCCCGCCCCGTTGCTCGTCACGATCCATCCTCCTGATTCGCCACCGTGCCGCCGCGGTGTGTCCAGCTGCCGCGGCGTGCCGCCGTCTCGAGGACCCACGACGTCGCCAACGTCATCGTCCGGTTCCCGCGTACACGATCGCCCCGCCGTTCGGGTCACCCAGGTCGAAGGCGCCGTGCACGGCCCGCACGGCGAGCGGGAGGTCGGTGTCGCGCACCACCACTGAGATGCGAATCTCAGAGGTGGAGATGATCTCGACGTTGACCCCCGCGTCGGCGAGGGAGCCGAAGAACCGGGCGGACACCCCCGGGTGCGACTTCATCCCCGCGCCGATCAGCGACAGCTTGCCGATGTGGTCGTCGTAGAGGGTGCGCTCGAAGCCGATCTCGCTTTGGACCTTCGTGAGCGCGGTGAGCGCGGTACGTCCATCCGTCTTGGGCAGGGTGAACGAGATGTCCGTCCGCCCCGACCCGGCGACCGAGCCGACCTGAACGATCATGTCCAGGTTGACGTCGGTGTCCGCCACGGCCCGGAACACCGCCGCCGCCACCCCGGGCTTGTCCGGGCATCCGACGACCGTCACCTTCGCCTCGCTGAGGTCGTGCGCGACCCCACGGATGATGGCCTGTTCCACGAGCTGTTCCTCCGGAATCTCGGTGACCCACGTGCCCGGCTTCGCCGAGAAGGACGATCGGACATGCACGGGGACGCTGTAACGGCGGGCGTACTCGACGCACCTCAGCATGAGGACCTTCGCGCCGCACGCCGCCATTTCCAGCATCTCCTCATAAGAGATCGTGTCGATGCGGCGGGCGTCGGGGACGATGCGCGGGTCGGCGGTGAACACGCCGTCTACATCGGTGTAGATCTCGCAGGCGTCCGCTCCCAGCGCGGCAGCGAGCGCCACCGCGGTCGTGTCCGAGCCGCCTCGACCGAGCGTGGTGATGTCCTTTGTATCCTGGCTCACACCCTGGAAGCCCGCGACGATCGCGATCGCGCCGGAGTCCAGGGCGGCGCGGATCCGCCCGGGGGTAACGTCGATGATGCGCGCCTTGCCGTGCACCGAGTCGGTGATGACTCCGGCCTGGGAGCCGGTGAACGAGCGGGCTTCGGCGCCGAGGGTGGTGATCGCCATGGCCAGCAGCGCCATCGAGATTCGCTCACCGGCGGTGAGCAGCATGTCGAGCTCCCGGGCGGGCGGAAGCGGCGAGACCTGTTCGGCCAGATCGAGAAGTTCGTCGGTGGTGTCACCCATCGCGCTGACCACCACGACGACGTCGTTGCCGGCCCGCCGGTTCTCCACGATTCGCTCAGCGACTCGTTTGATGCGGTCCGCGTCGGCAACGGAGGACCCACCGAACTTCGCGACCAAGAGCGCCATGGCAGCCAGGTTACCGAGCGCGGCCGCTGACCGAGCGCGGCCGCCCGTCGCCCTTGCTCGGTGGCCTTGCCCGGATCTGGTCCGGTGTCCCTTTTCCGCCGCCGGGACGATGTCGCCCCGGCGACGGGGTGCTGGGCGTATTCCTTCCGGTGTGCCAGGGTGATGACATCCGCACGACCGGCTCACCCGTATGACCGACTGCGACGCACGCGGTCCACGCGATGGTCCCCGACGCCGAGGACCAGCTCAGGAAGGACGATCCTCAATGGCAGTCAGCCTTGCCAAGGGCGGCAACGTCAGCCTCACGAAGCAGGCCGCCGAGGCCGGCACCCCCCAGCTCACCGCGTTGAACGTCGGGCTCGGATGGGACGCCCGCACGACCACCGGGACCGATTTCGACCTGGACGCCTCTGCCATCGGCGTCCGGGCGGACGGCAAGGTCCTCAACGACGGCTACTTCGTCTTCTTCAACAACCTCGCGTCCCCCGAGGGGGCGATCACGCTCACCGGTGACAACCTGACCGGGCAGGGCGAGGGGGACGACGAGTCCGTTATCATCAACCTTGCACTGGTTCCAGTCGACATTGACCGGATTATCGTTCCGGTTTCCATCTACGACGCGGTGAACCGGAACCAGAACTTCGGCCAGGTGCGCAACGCCTACATCCGGGTGGTCGACCAGGGCGGAAACGAGCTGGTCCGCTACGATTTGTCCGAGGACTACTCCACCGAAACCGTCGTCATCTTCGGTGAGGTCTACCGCAACGGCGCCGACTGGAAGTTCCGCGCCGTCGGCCAGGGCCACAATGACCTCGGTGGTCTGGCTCGTGATCATGGCGTCAACATCTGAGCTACCCGAGCGGATGCGTGCCTGGCAATGCGTGCCTGGCAAGTAGTCGCTCCCGGGCCGATGAGCACCCGCCCGCTGCGCCCGGCCGAGCTGCCCGTGCCCCGGCCAGGGCCGGGCCAGGTTCGGGTCCACGTCGACGCCTGCGGAGTCTGCCGTACCGATCTGCACCTCGCCGAGGGTGATCTCCCGCCGCACCGACCGCGCACCGTGCCCGGACATGAGGTCGTCGGACGGGTCGACGCGGTTGGCGAGGGGGTGAGCGGCGTGCGCACCGGGGACCGGCTGGGCATCGCCTGGCTGGCCTCGACCGACGGGACCTGCGGGTACTGTCGGCGCGGAGCGGAGAACCTCTGCCCGGCCTCGACCTACACCGGATGGGATGTCGACGGCGGATACGCCGAGTACGCCTGCGTGCGCGCCGACTATGCCTACCGGCTGCCCGACGGCTACAGCGATGCGGAGCTTGCCCCGCTGCTGTGCGCCGGCATCGTCGGCTACCGGGCGCTGCGCCGGGCGGAGCTGCCGCCCGGCGGGAGGCTCGGCATCTACGGGTTCGGCGCGTCCGCCCATCTCGCCGCCCAGGTGGCGATCGCGCAGGGCGCCACCGTCCACGTGATGACGCGCTCGGCGCGGGCCCGCGAGCTTGCTCTGGGACTCGGCGCCGCCTCGGCGGGCGAGGCGTATGCCGCACCGCCCGAGCCGCTGGACGCGGCCGTGCTCTTCGCCCCGGTGGGTGACCTGGTGCCGGTGGCGCTCGCCGCGCTCGACCGTGGCGGCACGCTGTCCATCGCGGGCATCCACCTCAGCGACATCCCGCCGCTCGTTTACTCCGACCATCTGTTCCAGGAACGGTCCGTACGCAGCACGACCGCCAACACTCGCGCCGACGGTGAGGAGTTCCTGGCGATCGCCGCCGAGCACCGGCTCGCGGTGACCGTGTCGCCCTACCCGCTGTCCGCGGCCGACCGGGCCCTCGCCGACCTCGCCGCCGACCGGGTCACCGGCGCGGCCGTGCTGCTGCCCTGACCGTTTTGCCTGTCCTGTCGGTGCCGGGCCTTCCTGCCGATGCCGGACCTTCCGGATCTGGTTCGTAGATCCGGAAGGGCCCGGGATCCGGAAGGGCCCGGAGGTTTGGCGACCTTGCCGGGGGATGCGCGCTGAACTTCCGCGTTCAGTCGCCGCGGGCCGCGAGTCGGCGCAGGAGCAGGGTGCCCGCGGTGGTCAGTACGGCGGCCGTCGCAATCTCGCGTGGCAGGCGGTGCCGGGCCTCGTTCTGGATCGCTTCGTGGAAACGGTCGAACCGGCTCGGCCAGGGACTCACCCCGACGAAGTACCGGCCCACCTTGTCGGTGTCCGGTAGGCAGGCACCGGTCATGCCGGCGAGGACGGCGAGTCGGCGCCCGGCGGGGGCGGACGCCGTCAACAAGGCCATGGCCGCGAGCCCCGCCACGCCGTCCTTGCGTGCGACCGGCAGCCATTCCGGCTCGGTGTTCGGACCCGTTCCCCAGTGGGGCAACGCGTCCATGACCAGGTGTGAGACGAAGCCGGCGGCGAGGGCGGGCACCGGGTGTCGGATCGCCATGCCCACGAAAGCGCCCGCCCCGACATGTGAGCTGATGATCATGCTTCAGGACCTCCTGGTGGCAGACGGACGGCAGAGCGTTCGCCGGGTACCCCCTACCCTGACGTCCCGATTGGAGGATGCGTACCGCGGGGTGATGGTGGGGCCCTCCGGCGGTCACCATCAGTGGTCGCCCGGTGGTCTCCGTGTTTGGGGGCGCGGGTACCACCGCTCCCGGGATCGGATCCGGGTGTCCGATGCTCGGCGCGAAGGTGCGCGCGGAAGCCGTCCCACCTTTCTCTGAATGCTCTTGCTGCCGCCCGTCTCGATGCGTTCGTCGATGCTCCGGCCGATTCCCACGCCGACGCGCGAGCCGACGAATTCGTCGAATGCCCGCGCAGATGCTCGGGCGAATGCGCATCATGGGTAGATCGGCGCGCCTCGTAGCATCTGGGCGCGTAGCGGAGCGACTCGGCGGCAATCCATGGATGAAGGGCTGCCGTAGCATGAAGGAGATAGCTCAGAGTGATCAATTTTGAGGCTTGGGTGGCGTGGGTGCGGGAAGCTGGCGGGATGTCCTCCGGTGAGGATGGCGGTTCGCCGGGCGATCCGGGGCACCGCGGCGGCGTGGGTCCGGGGCACCGCGGCGCCGGAGACCTGAGCGGTGTGGATGGATAGGCGCGTCCGCGATCTACGCATGTGCCACCTACCAGCCGTCTGCGACCTGGCCACGCCGGTGCCGTCGGGGGTGGTCGTCTCCGTCGCGTGGCGGCTGGAAGGGGCCGGGCGGATCATCGGCGGCATGGTGCCCCGCGGCCATCCGGGGGCTGGCCCGCAGGGTAAACGGGTCCTGCACGGTGAGGGGATCTGGGCGGCCGAGATGTATCCGCGGGACCGGGAGATCTCGGCGGAAGCCGACCTCGTCGAGCCGGGTTCGGCGGCCCGGCCGGTCCGGCTGGTGGTGCACGGCTCCGACCGGGACATCATCGGCTATCTGGATCAGCCTTGCCTGCCGGCCACCCGACTCGCCCGGCTCACGACCGGGCTGCGCCGGGACGCCCGTCAGGTCAGGGTCCGGGCGGCCGGGCGGGTCTGGTGGCTACGGGCGACGAACGTCTTCGGAGTACAGGTCGTCCGGGATCCCGAGGTACGGATCTACCGCACCAGAGGATTACACGCCGTGTTCAGCGCCGAGGCCGACCATCTTGACGTCAGCGTGGTCCTGCTGACCCTGGCCTCGATTCCCAGCTCGGCTTATGCCCCCATCCTGGGGTTCTAGCGGCTGCAGCGGCCCCGGCGGACCCGGTGGCGGACCGGTGGAGCCGGGGTGGCTTCGGGGTGGGACCGGGTGACAGCAGGCCGGGGTGTCAGGCGCTGACGACGCGGCGTCCCTCGAAGGCGCGTCCCAGGGTCACTTCGTCCGCCCATTCGAGGTCACCGCCCATGGGCAGGCCGCTGGCGAGGCGGGTGACCTTCAGGCCCATCGGAGCGATCTGCCGGGCCAGGTAGGATGCGGTGACCTCACCCTCGGTATTCGGATCGGTGGCGAGGATCAGTTCGGTCACCGTGCCGTCCGCCAGGCGGGCGACGAGTTCCCGGATGTGCAGGTCGTCGGGACCGACACCGCCGATGGGATTGATCGCGCCCCCGAGCACGTGGTATCGCCCCCGGAACTCGCGGGTGCGTTCGATCGCCACGACGTCCTTGGGCTCCTCGACCACACAGATCGAGCTCGGATCGCGGCGGGGATCGGAGCAGATCCGACACAGTTCCGACTGCGCCACGTTGAAGCAACTCCGACAGAACTGGACCTTCTCCTTGACCTCGGTCAGGGCGGTGGCCAGCCTGCGGACATCCACGGGGTCGGCGGCCAGCAGATGAAACGCGATCCGCTGGGCACTTTTGGGACCGATGCCGGGCAGCCGCCCGAGCTCGTCGATCAGATCCTGGACGATGCCCTCGTACACCGGTGCCGCCGGTTGTCAGCCGAGCCCGGGAAGGCCCGGGCCACCCGGAAGGGGGCCTCCGAGGCCGCCACCGGACAGCAGTCCACCGAGTCCACCGAGTCCGTCGGCGCCACCCGGACCTGCCGGGCCGCCCGCGCCGAGGCCGCCGGTGATCGAGTCCATCCGGTCGGCGGCGAGCTTGTGGGCATTCGTGGTCGCGTCACGGACCGCCGCGAGGATCAGATCCGCGAGCGTCTCGGTGTCCTCGGGGTCGACCGCCTCGGGGCTGATCGTCAGATCGACCAGTTCCCCGCCGCCGTTGACGGTGGCGCGGACCAGGCCGCCGCCGGCCGTCCCGTCCACCCGGGCGGTGGCGAGGTCCTCCTGGGTGGCGAGGATCGCGGCCTGCATCTTCTGCGCCTGTTCGAAGAGCTGCCCCAGCGCCCCGCCCCCGACGGAGGCCCCACTCCCGGCGCGGTTCTGTGGGTTAGACATGTCGATGAGCCTACGTCTCCTTCAACCGGACGAGATCTGTTCCTTCAGCCGGACGAGATCAGCCGGACGAGATCTGTTCGATGATCGTGGCACCCAGTCCGCTCCGTAGCAGGGACACGGCGGCCTCCTCGCCCCCGCGGGCCCCGCCGGGACCGGACGGGACGGCCTCGTCGTCGAGGGACGGCTCGTCCTCGCGCCGCGGACCCGGCTCGTCCCCGGCGGGGGGTGCACTGGCAGCGGCGGCGACCCCGTTCGCCGGTCCGGGCCACGAGCCGTCCCGGCCCGTGGCGGACCAGGGCCTGCCGCCCTCGGGGCCGGGGGCCGGGCCGGTGGAACCGTGCCCGGCGCCGTGGGAGTCGCGGGGGTCGCCGTAGCCGTCCGGGCCGCGGCCGGGGTCTGTCGTGCCGCCTTCGGTTCCGTCGGTGGAGCCGCCGTAGCCGTTCCCGGTGTCGGGGGACAACCCCGCCGGTCCGCGCATCTGGCCGGGCATGGCTCGGGGGGATCCCGGCGAGACGGCGCGGTTCTCGGCGCCGACGGGCGGATCCAGCCGCGGGCCCCAGGAGGAGCCGGAGGATTGTCCTGCCGGGCCGGCGGGCCGTGCCGGTGCTGGTGCCGGTGCCGGTGCCGGTGAGCGGGATGCTCCCGCCTGGCCGGTGGGCCCGGGGGCTCCGCCCGAGCCGGCGAACCCCGAGGCCTTGGAGGGACCGGGCGGGCCGGAGTAGCCACCGCCGCCCGGACCGGGACCCGCTGCGGGCCGCCCGCTGCCGCGACCAGATCCGCCCGCGGGAGCGACGGTGACCCGCCAGGCCCCGCCGAGTCTCTCCGCCAGCACCGTACAGAACAGCTCGGCGTTGTTCCCCTGCCCGAACATCCGGCCCATCGTCGGGGTGGCGAAGGCCAGCACGACCTCGTCGCCTCGAACGTCGGCAACGGTCGCGTGATCCTTCAGGATCGCATGCGTCTTCCGGCTGTGGCGGCCGGCGAGCACGAGAAGCTCGTCCCACAGCATCCGCAGGCCGGCGGCGTCGATCCGCCCGGTCCCGGGCGTGCCGGCCGTGCCCGGAACACCTGCCGGGCCCGAGGGGCGATCACCCGGCGTGAACGCGGGACCCGGCGAACCAGGCTGGGGGCCCGCCGCCGGTCGAGACACCGGTCCGGTCCGAGCGGGTGCCCGGACTGCCAGCGGCATGGGCTCCGGGTCCGCGGCGGGCGGGTGGACCGGCGCGGGAGCCCGGCCGACCGGCAGCGGGGACGGGGGGCCCGGCTCCGGTTCTTCCCCGCCGAGCACGGCCCGCCGTTCCAGCCGCTCCAACCGGGTGAGCAGCGCGGCCGGGTCGGTCGACGCCGTGGGCAGCAACGCACGGGCCATGATCAGTTCCAGCATCAGCCGTGGGCTTGCCGTCCCCCGCATCTCGACCAGGCCGTTGTGCAGGACGTCCGCCGTCCGGGACAGCTCGGCGGGGCCCATCCGGGTGGTCTGCGCCCGCATCCGGTCGATCTGGTCGGGGGAGAAGGATTCCAGCAGGCCGCGGGCGTCCGCGTCCGGAACGGCAGCCATCACGATCAGGTCACGGAACCGGTCGAGGAGATCGGTCGCGAACCGGCGCGGGTCGTGACCGGCGGAGACGACCTTGTCGACCACGGTGAACAGGGCCGCGCCGTCGCGGTCGGCCAGCGCGTCGACGGTCTCGTCCAGCAGGACGCCGTCGGTCATGCCGAGCAGCGCCACCGCCCGGTCGTAGCGCAGGCCGTCGTCGTCCGCGCCGGCCAGCAGCTGGTCGAGAACGGACAGCGAGTCGCGAACCGATCCGGCGCCCGCCCGCACGATCAGCGGCAACACGGCCGGATCGACGACGACCCCCTCCCGGGCGCAGACCGACGCCAGATGTTCGCGCAGCACGCCCGGCGGAACCAGCCGGAAGGCATAGTGGTGCGTCCGGGACCGGATGGTCGGGATGACCTTGTCCGGTTCGGTGGTGGCGAAGACGAACTTGAGGTACGGCGGGGGCTCCTCGACGACCTTCAGCAGCGCGTTGAACGCCGCCGCGGTCACCATGTGCGCCTCGTCCACCACGAAGACCTTGAACCGGGCCGACGCAGGGGCGAAGAACGCCCGCTCGCGCAGGTCGCGGGCGTCGTCGACGAGACCGTGCGACGCAGCGTCGATCTCCGTGACGTCCATCGAGGCGCCCGTCCGGATGCCCACGCACTCGTCGCACACCCCGCAGGGTTCAGGGGTCGGGCCCTGGACGCAGTTCAGCGAGGCGGCGAGGATCCGGGCGGAGGAGGTCTTGCCGCAACCCCGGGGGCCGCTGAAGAGATAGGCGTGGTGCAGCCGACCGGTGCGCAGGGCCTTGCGCAGCGCACCGGTCACGTGCTCCTGGCCGACGACCTGAGCGAATGTCGCGGGACGGTACCGGTTGTACAACGCTGTGCTCACTGACCTGCTCCGCGTGCTCGACGAGACGATCGGCGAAACGAGAGGACCCCCCGCACACCCGCCAGAGCCCGCTTACCCTTGCTGCCTTCCGGCCCTGGGGGGGTTCACGAGGGTAACGCCGCACGAGGGGTCTGCTGTGCAGTCTAGCCCGTGATGGACGATCATGAATTCCGAGGTCTGCCGGGCGGCACGGCGGCAGGCCCGGCGCCCGGCCCCGCAACGATCAGATAGTCTCATCCACGGAGGATTCGCCTAGTGGCCTAGGGCGCACGCTTGGAAAGCGTGTTGGGGGCAACCCCTCGCGAGTTCGAATCTCGCATCCTCCGCAACGATCTTCGCGGCCTTCCCGCCTCGTACAGCCTTCTGACCAGGCTTGACGCGATGGGCCCCGATCTCTCTCGACGCCTCTCCCGTCTCGGTGAGGACATGGTGCGGACGCCGCGTCGTGCGAGGCACCGCCGCCGCCACCGTCTCGGCCGCCTTCTGCCCGGCCGAACGCAGCAGATGCGTGTAGAGCGTCCCCGTGATCGCTGTCGAAGAGTGACCGAGGCGCTTGGACACCATCATGATGTCGACACCGTTGCATATGAGCGTCCAATGGCGCTCTCATGCCGCCTTACCTCTCGGCGAGGCGCCCCGAGTCTGACCGGCCGAAGCCGCGCTCGGTTCCCGCTCAGCGGTACAACCGGGCCTGGCACCCCGTCTACGCCCTCGCTGGACACCGCGCCGGCTGACGGTCACCGCTGCCGTGACACCCTCTGAGCTCGCGGTGCCGGATATGCCCGTCCGTAGGCTCTGAGGAGGGCTTCCCGCTTCGCCGGAGTCGCGCCGCGAAGCGCCACGATCAGCCCCAGCAGCCAGACACCGCGGTACAGCGCCTCGGGTACCGCGGTCATCAGAACGATCAGAAACACGGGGTTCCTCCCTTTAGCCAGACCACTCCCTTGTGGAGCGGACCGACCGAGGGCGACCCACATCCGTTCATATCGACGATCATCCGGCTACGGCAAATTATTGATCTTGAAACATCAAGATCGATGATCTTCTATTGATTGACCAGCTATGTGACTGAGATCACGCGATTGGGGTCGGGGCTGCGGGTTCCGGGCCGGAATCCGGTTCAGGACGGAGCGGCGAATACGCCTTCCCGTCCGTGTCCATCGCAGCGAACACGTTGACCTTGTGACGGATCAGCCCGGCGCGGGCGTACAGGTCATCCATGGCTGTTGCCTTCCCTGGCCGTCGTCGGCGTCGGTGTCGGCATGGCCATCGGTACGGCTGTGACGAACGCCGACCGGCTTAACCGCGCCGAGGTGACGGTCGCCGGCTGCCGCCGGGACGGCGTCTTCGGTGCCCCAGCAGCCGATCTTCAGGTACAGAACAGCTCCCGCACCACCACGAGCTACACCGTCACCGTGTCGTTTCAGGGCCCGGAAGGGTGGGGCCAGCGCAGCACCGGGCTCACCACCGCGCTGCTGGTTGCCCCCGGACAGGTCACGACGGCGACCGCCCGCGGCGTCATGACGATGCCGGCGGGAGAGGTTCCGGTGTGCAAGGTGATCGGCGTGACGAGGACACGCGCCTACCAGCGACGCCTGCCACCGCGGACCGGACTGACGGGGCCGCCCCTCGCAGCGGGCGCTGCGGCGGTAGAGGTGCGAGTTCAGTCCTGTCCGGGCAGGATCGGGAAGAGTAGGTCGCCCGTGGCGGCTTCGGCCTCAGCAGTCTGGAGGCGTTGTTCCAGGTCTGCGGGAAGGTCCGGATGGATGGTCGTGCCGTCGGGTGCGGGCTCCCAGTAGCCGTGGCCGTGGGCGAGGAACGAGCCCTTGAGGAAGATCGACCAGTAGCCGTCTTCGTTGACGACGGCGACCGCTTCGGTTTTCGGCCCAGTGGCGATCATCTGGGCCTCGCCGTCGACTCCGATCACTTGCAATGGCATTGCTTGCTCACCGGCTACTCGTCCTCGGCTTCGGCCACGGCGGCCAGGAGCGCGCGGCCTTCCGGAGTGTTCTCCCAGTCCAGGGGCCCGATGACCGGCTCAGGGACTGGGGTGCCCGGCGGGAGCGGGCGGAGCTCGCCTGGTTGCCACACGAACCGGTCCGCCCAGTGGGGGTCTGGCTGCTGCTGTGTCCCAGGCGTCGTCGTTCTCCTCCACTACTGCATCTGCGCGTCGTACACCGACGCCGTGACGCTGCCCGCCCGCTATGGGCAGAACGGGCGCCGCCGCGGTCCCTATGGCCGCGGAGCACGCGGTAGGCATGCAGAAAGGCGCGGCTCAGACGTTCGTTCCGGACGTCAGTGCCGGGCGTTGCGCTGCCGCGACCAGTTCGCCGAGCTCCCGGACCGCCGGCATCGTTCCCCAGCGGGCATCCAGGGTGCGCCAGGTCTTCGCGGCTGGTCCGACGACCCACGAAGTCCGCTGGTCTCCGACCGCCTCCAACGCACTGCGCGTCGCCGCGGCGGCCCGTTCCGGGTCCGGTTCGGCTCGGTGCAGGTAGCTGCGGGCGAGGGCGTTGTAGGAGCCGCCGAGGTTCGCCGACCGGCCGCTTCCGAGGTAGGCGTCGACGGCGCGCTGCGCGAACTTCTCGGAGGCCGGGTCCCGAAGGGTGGCGAGGATCGCCGCTGTCTGGGCCACGGCCTGGCCTTCATCGATGCGGACCTCGCCGGGCATGACGGGTCCGTTCCACAGGCGGTCCCACATGTCGTCTAGCGCGGCTCGCGCGGTCGGCTCGTCGCACCCGCGGGCGGCGGAGCGCGATTCGCAGGCGGCCAGCATGGGCCGCGCGTAGGGGTGCGCGTCACGGCGCCGCTCCGCGGCCACGCTCTGCGCGCGATGCGGTTGATGTTCGCCTCGATCTCCCGCAGCGTCGGGGGGCGATGGCGGCGGCGGCCGCGATCCGTCCGGAGATCTGGGCGGCAACGGCAGCGGCTCCGAGCAGGCCGAACTCTCTGCGGTCCGTCGGACCCACCTCCTCGTCCGTGGGGGGCACCGGCAGGCCGGCGCGCATGGCGTGGATCCGTCTTTTCCAGCGTGAGATCTCCCCCCGGTGGCGCAATAGTCATCGAGGCGGGTGGCTACCCGATCCGTCGGGAGGATTTCTCCCTGCTCGATGCGAGTGAGGTCCCCACGGTCGATACGGGCCCGGTTGGCGAATGCCCGTTTCGACTCGGCGCCTCGTAGTTCGGTGATGCGTCGAGCGAGTCGCGCCTGCCCAGTTTCCACGGGTCCACGGCGTTCCCCTCGCTCGCAGGGTGTGGTGTGGTCCCACCCACACCCACACCCACACCCACACCACACACACATTGTGGTGGCCCTAGTGCGCAGTGTGTCATGAGTTCACCGGCAGGTCAGCCGGCCGAAATACCCGCTGGAGGTGGAGCCGTGCAACCGGACTCACCCCCGGGGCGGCCGAGCGATGCCGAAGGTGGGGGCACCCCGATCCCGAATGTCGGGGCGCCACAACCGCCGACCCGCCACGCCCTCGTGCTTCCGCTCAGACGCCCGATAGTCGCGTGGCAGGACGCCCCCACACCCTCCCTGGAGAAGCCGTGACGAACCCGCCGCCGTTCACTGCCGCGTTCACCCTCGCGCCACACGACCTGTTCGGCCAGGACGTCAAGCACCACAAGGCCCTGAACCTCAGCGACGAGCAGGTGAAGATCCTCACCGAGGAGTGCACCCGCTACCAGGGCACCGCCGACACCAACGTCCGCCAGATGGCGCGGACCGTCGCGCTCGTCCACCACCTCCTGTACGGCGGCACGCTGCCCACGACCGAGCAGACGGAGGAGATCGACCGCCAGCTCGTCCAGTGGGCGGCGCTCGCGCTCGAACTCGCCCGCGCCCAGGCCGCCGGCACCTACCACGGGATGAAGGCCCTCACCCCCGACCAGCTCACGCAGCGCGCCGCCCTCCACCAGGGCGGCGAGCTCCATCCCCCGCGAGCCCTCACCGCCCACTGATCCCCACCGCATCCACCCGCAAGGAGAACAAGTGACCACCACCCTTGCCCCACCGCCGATCGACCGGCTGTCGCTGGAGCTCACCGGCCGCTGCCAGCTTTCCTGTTCCCACTGCTACGCCGACTCGGGCCCGGCCGGCGGGCACGGGCCGATGACCGCGGCCGACTGGGCGGAGGTCATCGACGCTGCCGCCGAGCTCGGGGTCCGCCTGGTGTCGATGATCGGCGGTGAGCCGACGTTGCACCCGGCGCTGCCCGAGCTTGTCGGCCGGGCGCTCGATACCGGCATGACGGTGGAGATCTTCACCAATCTGGTCCGGATCCCGGATGGCCTCTGGCCGACACTGACGCGGCCTGGGGTACGGATGTCCACCAGCTACTACACCGCGGACCAGGCCGAGCACGACCGGGTCACGGGCCGGCGCGGAGCCCATGCGCCCACCCACGCGAACATCGTCGAGGTGCTGCGCCGCGGCATCCCGCTGCGCGTCAACATCGTCGGTGACGGTGAGGCCGCGGACCGGGCGCACGCGGAGCTGCTCGGGCTCGGGGTGCCCGCCATCACCCGTGATCCGGTCCGCGGGTTCGGCCGTGCCGCGGGCGACGGCGTCGCGCCGGGCGGCTGCGGACGCTGCGGGCTGGGCCGAGCGGCGGTCCTTCCCGACGGCCGGATCACCCCGTGCGTGATGAACCGCACGCAGGACGGCGGCAGCGTGCTGACCGCCTCGCTGCGCGAGCTGCTGTGTGGCGAGCAGTGGCAGGAAGCGGTGAACGCCGTGCCGCGACCGCGAGCGCCCTACGCGGCGTGCGGCCCGGACGACGACACCAAACCGTGCGGCCCGGTCCACCCCGAACCCGACCCGAACTGATGACCGAGACCTGGCGGGACCATGCCCGCACCCTGGCCGACGAGATCACCCACCCCGGCTCCCGCTGGCACCCGGTCGTCGCGGACATACCGCGGCACGAACTGGTGCCCGCCTGGTGGACGCGCACCACCGAAGGGTGGGCGCCGCGCCGCGGCCCGATCGGCGACGCGTACGCCGCCCATCGGTCGCTCGTCACCCGCGTCGGCGCCCACCACGCAGACCGGGCCACCGACAGCGACGTGCCCGTGGGCCGGCCGGCGTCCTCGGCGACCATGCCGGCCCTGGCGCTCACCATGTACCGGCACGGCCGGCTCGGTGAGGGCCTGGACATCCTCGACGTCGGTACCGGCTCCGGCTACGGCACGGCCCTGCTCGCCCGCAGGTACGGCAGCGACCATGTCACCACCGTCGACGTCGATCCGTACCTGGTCGCCGCCGCCACGGACCGCCTCGCAGCCCTCGACCTGCACCCCACCGCCCTGGCCGTCGACGCGACCGGCCCCCTACCCGGCCGCTACGACCGGATCATCTCCATGGTGTCCGTGGCCAGCATTCCGCCGAGCTGGCTGGATGCACTGCGCCCCGGCGGCCGGCTCGTCACCACGATCAGCGGCACGCACATGGTCGTCACCGCGACCCGCACCCCACGCGGCCTGGTGGGCATGGTCGAGTTCGAGCCCGCCGGGTTCATGAACACCCGCACCGGCGACGACTACCCACCCGCGCCGGTCGAGGCCGAAGACCTGGACGTGCGCGACGGCGAGCACGTCAGCACCGGCCGTTACCCGGTTCTCGACGTCGCCGAAGGGTGGGAGCTGTCCACGCTGTTAACTCTCGCCGCGCCAGGCGTGCGGCACCACTACCGGCGGGAACCCGACGGCCAGCACACCGCGATCATGGCCCATGCGGACGGCTCCTGGGCACGGGCCACCGCCATCGGTACCGAGCAGCCCACAGTCCATCAGGGCGGGCCGCGTCGCCTCTGGGATGCGCTCGACGAGGTCCGCGACGACTGGACCCGCCGCGGATTCGCCCCGTTCCTCGGCGCCAACGTCCGCATCCACGACGACGGCAGCATCCGGCTCACCTACGGCGATTGGACCGCGACTATCCCGGCCGTGACCTGACCTACCAGCATCCACCGCACGGGGGAGATCACATGTCCTGGCAGGCCACCAGCCCGGTCGCCTCGGACGCGCCGACGGTCCGCGTCGCCCGATCGGGCGCCGACGTCGTCATCCGTCACCACACCGCCGATATCCGGCATGACCTTCATCTGCCGTTGGTCGTTTGGTTCGGCGTCGTTCGGGCGATCCGCTCCGGCCGTCTCGACGATCTTGACGCGGCGTGGACGTCGCTCTACTTCCGGTCCGGCCTGGACGGCCTCGCCATAGCCGGTTGCCGCCCGGCGGCGAGGTGCCCGGCGCACGGTGACGTCCAGGTCGGCAGCCTCCGCGGCTTCCCGGCGCCGCCGGTTCTCCGACCGAGACAAGGTGGAGATCGTGACCTGCGGGGAGCCAGGGGTGCTGCGGCTGCTACGAGCGCGGGGCGGCGCCGTCGAGGTGCACCGGGGGCGGATGTGGCGGGGCATGGCGGAGCAGCGCCAGTTCCTGCTCGACGCGTCCCGCGGCCGATATGTGCTGTACCTCGACGACGATGTGCTCTGCGAGCCGGCCCTCGTGGACCGGCTGCTCGCCGCCATCCGCATCCTGCGCTGCGGCTTCGTCGGCACCCCACCGTAGGAGCTGAGCCACGTCACGGACGTGCGGTCGCACGAGCAGAAACCCTTCGAGACCGTCACCGACGCCGCGGACGTCCGGCTGGAGCGGGTGCGCGAGGGCACTCCCGGCTGGGAACGCTGGCGGTTGCACAACGCGGCGAACCTCACCCACATCACCGCCGACCTCGCCCGTCGCGGCCGGCTGCCGGCGGGCGGCTGCCACGACCGCACCGAGGCTCCGCCGGTGCAGAAGTCACGGCTAGTGACCTGCGCCGGGTCGATCGGTGCCGCCGTGGGCCGCCGTGGGCCGCCGTGGGCCGCAGGCCGCGGGAGACCACGTTGTGCTGGGTGTTTCCGCTTCCGGCGGGCGGTCGCCCCGGCTAGCGTCCAGCGGGTGTGCAGTCGGACCGGCAGACGGGCCATGATCATGGCAGACGGGGCGTGACCATGGACGATGACCCGTTTCTCGACTGCCCACAGACGGATCATGGTCATGGGAGGCGGGCGACATCCCGAAGCGCAGGTGCGGCATGGGCGACGAGTCCGATCGACGGCGGTTCCTCCGGCTGGCGGCGGGGGCATCCCTGCCACCCGGGCTGTTCATGGCCCGGAGCGGGCGAGTGATCCCGAGAGTGATCGCGTCCGAGGACGTCCTGAACCACATCGACGCCCGCATCGAGCAGATCACCGGGGCGTACGAGCGGACTCCGATCGGCGCGACGAGCGTGTACCTACGCCGGCATCTGCCGGCCGTCCGCTCCCTGCTCGCCGAGGGCGGGCACCCGACCGCCGTCGACGCCCGCCTGCACCGTGCCGCCGGCCGCCTGGCCGCCCTGTGGGCCACCACCCGCCACGACCTCGGTGACATCCCCGGGGCGACGGCCGCGTTCGCCGAGGCGTTCGGCCACGCCGAGGAGGCGCGGGACCGGACACTCCAGTGCTGGGTTCGGCTGTGGCAGAGCTCCCTGGCCCGCAAGTCCGGCAGCCTGACCTCCGCCCTCGCGCTGGCCCGCGCCGCCACGTCCCACGTCGGTGCGGGCTCGCCGGCCGCCAGCCGCGCCGCGGCGATAGAGGCCCGTACCCTGGGCGCGCTCGGTGAACGGGCGGGCGTGCACGAAGCGATCAATCGTGCCTGGCGCATCCAGGGGACGCTGAGTCGCGCGCAGTCGGGTAACCCCGGGTTCTCGATCGACACCCTGCACATGCTGACGCTCGCCGAACTGTCCGCGGCGGCGTACGTCGAACTCGGCCAGCCGGACGCGGCATCGGTCTATACCGACGCCTCGGTGCACCATCTCGATGTCGCCGGGGCGACCGGCCTGCGGTCGATGGCGAGGATCGCCGCGGCTACAGCGGCCCTGCACCGCCACCACGTCGACGAGGCCGAAGCGCTCGTCACCGAGGCACTGGACATCTCCGAGCACCGGCCGAACGCCGTGATGGTCACGCGGACCCACCGGTTCCTCGCGGACGCCCGGCGGATCGCCGGGCGGCGCCAGGGCACGAACAACATCGCCGAACGCCTCGACACCTGGACGTTGCCGTCGTTGCCGAGGTAGCCGCCGGTGCCGCCGGCGGTCACCCCGCGCAGGTGTCCTGGTAGGGCAGGCCGGGAATGTGGAAGCTCCACGCCGACCGGTCGAGCCCGCCCTGGGCCTCGTGGCAGGCGTACTCGACGACGCCGTTGCGGCGGAACGCGTCGACCGCGGTGAGCCGCCACAGCCGGACGGTGCCATCGTTGCCGCCGGAGGCCAGCGTCCCGCCGTCCGGGGAAAACGCCAGCGACAGGACGGAGCGGGTGTGCCCGGTCAGCGGCTGCCCGATCTGCCGCGGCGGGGTGACGCTGGTGTCCCAGAGCCATACCCTCCGGCCAGATCCGACCGCGGCCAGGACCTGCCCGTGCGGGGAGAAGGCCACGGCCCGGACCGGTCCGGGGTCGGCGAGAAGGATGCTGGGCGGCCGGGGCCGATCCGGGGCGGTGACATCCGCCAGCATGATTGATCCGTCCTGGCCGGTGGCTCTGAGGCGCCCGTCCTGGGAGAACGCATCCCACGGCGTGGGGAGGGCTGCGGCGGCGTTCACACGCCCCCGCAATTGTGGCCGGTCTGGGTCGGTGACGTCCCACCGCAGCACCGTCCCGTCGACGCCGGTCGCGTCGAGGTTCCGGCTGTCCGGCGAGAACGTCACCGACGTGATCCCGCTGCGCTGGCCGGTGAGGGGCGGGTCGATCCGACGATGTTGACCCTCCGTCACATCCCACAGCACGACCGTTGCGTTCGCGCCGCCGACGGCCAGGATGCGTCCATCCGGGGAAAACGCCACCGAGGTGACGGGATCGCCGCGGCTGGCGAGTGGGTTCGGGTCCTCGGCGAGGGTTTGCAGCAGGTTCGCCCGGCTGTCGGCGCCCCTGTCGGCCTTACCGCCGGCCGCACCACCGGTACCGGGGTCGATGTTCTCGGCGGCGATGGCGAGTCGTAACGCGCGCACCTGGTCCGTCGCCCGCGCGGCGTCGGCGCCGGCGAGCAGGGTGTGAGTGATCAGGGCATGCCGCGCCCGTTCGGTGGCGCGCTGCGCCCGTTCCGCGGTGCGCTGCGCCTGCCGGGCGGTGAGGGACTGCCAGGTGGCGACCGCGGCCCCGACGACAGTGAAGACGAGGAGCACGGAAAGGACAGCGATGACCTGCTGGCGGCGTTGACGTTCGTGACGTTCCCGGCGGCGGGCCGCCTCGACGCGCGTACGTTCCTGACGACGGGCTTCCTCGATCCGCTGGTCGCACGCGTCAATGAACCTCCGCCCGGCCGGTTTGAGATGGACCACCGGCTCCTCACCGGCGCGGAAACGCTCATAGGACTGCCACAGCGTCGTGATGGCGGTGGTCAGCCGGTCCTCGTCCCAGAGCGGGCCGTCGTTGTGCTCCCACTCGGCGGCGGCGCGCTCGACCTTGCCCTCACTGAGCAGGGCGGCTTCCCGTTCCCGGATGACGGCATCCAGTGGCTTCCAGGCGGTCAGCAACGCCTCGTGGACGACCCCGACGGCGGTCCCCAGGCTGTCGCTGGGGGTGGACAGCAGCCATTGGTTCACGAAGACCTGGAAGGTTCTCCGCAACGCGTCGGACGGCAGGTCCTTGAGGTCGATGCGTCGGCGGGCCCGCCGACCGGCCTCGTCGAGCGTGGCGAGCTCGGCCATGCCGACCAGGATCTCCTCCCGGCCCAGCCCGCTCGTCTCCACGGCGTCGTCGAGGACGGCGTCGGCGCGGCGGGCCAGCGCCCCCCGCACGCCACCCAGCTCGTGGTACCGGTCCATCGACAGGGTGCCGCCGCGGGTCTGGTCCTTGGCCAGCTCATGGAGCGTGAACGCCAGCAGCGGCAGCGCCTCGCCGTCCTCGGTGTCCGCCACCATCCTGGCGACCAGCTCCGGCTCCACGTGCAGGCCGGCTACCCGGGCCGGCTCGGTGATGACGACCGGCAGCATGTCCCGGGCCAGCGGGCGGAGGGGGAAGACGTGCAGGTTGACCCCGCCCTGTTCGGGGGGGCCGCTCAGTTCGGGCAGGGCGAAGACCTGGTCCTGGAACTCGGAGCGAAGCGCCATGACCACCCGCACGGGACCGGTGACCCCATGCCGCAACAGGGTCGCCAACCGGGCCCGTTCCTCTTCGTCCGATCGGGTGAACAGCTCCTCGCCCTGATCGATGATCAGTAGCAGCAGGCTGTCCCGCACCGGGCCGGAGCCGGCCGTCAGAAGTTCCTCGGCCAGCCCCATGAGGGCCAGGTCGTCCTCCCTGAGCTGCCGGTCGATGTCGGTGACCACCCACTGCTGGCCGACGCGCCTCGCAGCCTGGGTCAGGGTGTGGGCGAGCTTGCGGACCGGGTCCCGGCCCGGCCAGAAGGGGTCGGCCACCTCCCAGCCGGGCTCGCCCGCCAGCTGGGCCGGCAGGCCGGCGGTGACCAGCGACGACTTGCCGCACCCGGAGGCGCCGACCACCAGTAGCAGACGCTGTTCACCGAGGGAGCGTAGCCGGTGGGTGAGCCGCCGCAGCTCGTTGCCGCGCCCACAGAACACCTTGGCCATGTCCCGGGTGAACGGCCGCAGACCCGGGAACGGGGACCGGTCGTCCGCCCAGCCCAGCCCGCCGCCGGCCTCGACGCGCCGCAGCCCAATGTTCAGGTTGTCGGCCCACCCCGGATTCTCGTGCAGGTGAACGTGCTGCCGGTCCTCCAGAAGCGGGGAGGTGACCGTCGGCTCCACGCGCAGCGGCAGCAGCAGGCTGCCGACCTCGTAGGCGATTCCCAGTTCGTAGGAGCACCACGGGGAGGCGTTGTAGGCGTTGGTGATGACACAGACCACGGCGTCGGCGGCTCGCAGCTCGCGGTGCAACCGATCCTTCCACATGTCGCCGGGCTGGACGCCCACCCGGATGTTCTGAGCGAGGAACACCCGGTGGCCAAGAAGGGTCAGCGTCTGATGAACCCTGTCGGCCAGCTCCGCGTCGGAGCCCGCATGGCTGACGAAGACTCGTGCCACCATCGCCCCCAGGACTCGCCGCATTTGCCGCGCACATTCTCGCGGAGATTCTATGCGCCGCTTGTCCTACCTCCGGCAGGCGGCATGGATACTCGTCGGCGCCCGGTCGCAACCGGTCCCGTCGGCGCCCTGGAACGATCCCGCCGCATCGCCGCGAGATATCACCAGAAGGGCCGGGACGGCAACCTCGTCGCGTCGAAAAACTGTACTTCACCCGTTATCAAATTTCCGGTGTACGGAAAGTAAAGGGGGAATGGCTGGATGGTTGTGGCTGCCCCCTTCTGTGCTGTTCCCGTGCCTCCGGCACGTTTCTTACTGTAACGATCACACGATTAACGATCGTACGGTTATTGCGTGCTTATTGCAGAGGGATTGCTTGTTTATTGTGGTGATGTTGAATCGGGTCCGCCGAACGTGGACCGTCCACTGGTTCCCGGGCCCGATGTGGCTCCTCTGGTACGTGGATCGGCGGTGAGGTGGCCCGATCGGCACGGACAGCCGGCCCGGTCCGCGCCGATCGGTTGCGAACCCCGTGCGGGGGGATGGTGGTGTCCGTACCGTCCATGCACGCCATTCTCACCGACGATCCGGATCTCACCGACGATCCGGGCGAGTTGGGCGGCGCCAGGGATGTCGTCGAGCTGGGAGGCCTCCGATGATGACCGTCGCACAGTCCCATGTCCGGCTCTCCCGCGCCGCCGGGTGGCGCAGGCCCGACGACGTGGTCGTGGTCGCCCGGCCGACCCGATGGGGCAATCCCTTCGACCAGCGCGAGTGGGGGCGGTCCGCGGCGGTAGAGCTGTACGCGGCGTGGATGACTGGCAATGGGCCGGATGTCCGGTACGACCGGTCCGGTCGCCGCTACTCGCGGTCGGAGCGGCTCGCCGAGTTGCCCGACCTGGCTGGTAAGCGGTTGGCCTGCTGGTGCCCGCCGGGCGAGCCCTGCCATGCCGACGTCCTCGCCGCCCTTGTCGCCGAACGGGTGCGATGAGGGCGACTGTGAAAGCACCGTCCAAACGCCGGGCCGCGTGAAGATTGCCCCGCGATACGACACGTGTCCATCGTGCTGTCGTAGGACGCGTCGGCTTGTCCGGTGGTCCGGTCGCACGCCTGGGACCACTTCATGGCATGCTCGGTTTCGATGGCATGAGGATGTGTCAGCCGTCCGTCCCCCGGGACGGCGGGTCTGGGCACCTTCCGCGGCGTCCATGGGGTATATGGATGGACGCCCGGGCATGTCGTCCCGTAGGCCGGGTCCTCATCGTGGAGGTTTGTTGTGAAGCGTGTCGGAGCGATTGTTCTGTTGGTTGCCCTGGTTGGTGGCGGGTTCCTCTTCCGTCGTCAGCGCGGCAAGCAGGACGCGTAGCCTCGGGTCGTCCCTCGGGTCGCGGGAGATCATCCGACCCGGGCGGCTTGTGACGGTCCGCGACGAGCCGGTGTGAACTCGGGGCTGACCCGGAAACGCCGGTGTTGCGGCGGGGCGAGC
This sequence comes from Frankia sp. CeCAU1, assembly GCF_977971845.1. Taxonomy (NCBI): domain Bacteria; kingdom Bacillati; phylum Actinomycetota; class Actinomycetes; order Frankiales; family Frankiaceae; genus Frankia; species Frankia sp. CeCAU1. Next base: position 56,152 of record NZ_CDWWXA010000010.1, read on the forward strand.
TGCCCGATGTCCGGGCATGGCCGAACCTAGACTCCGCCTGTGCATCGGTTTGACGCGCAGACTGCCGATCTCGTCCGCGCGATATGTGACTTTGCCCGCGTCCGGCTCGGATTCGATCCGGTACCGCTGGACGCGCCATTGTCATGGGACGAGTTGGCGGCGGCGGTGGGATCCACGATCACCGCCGAGGGCATCGGTGGCCGTCGCGCCCTCGAGGTGTTCGACGAGGAGCTGTCCCGCGCCTGCATCTCGACGGATCATCCCCGCAATCTCGCCTTCATCCCGGCCGCCCCGACTAAGGCGGCTGTATTGTTCGATCTGGCGGTCGGGGCGTCATCCATCTACGCGGGCAGCTGGATGGAGGGCGCGGGCGCGGTCTTCGCGGAGAACGAGGCGCTGCGATGGCTGTCGGACCTCGCGGGCTTCCCCGCCTGCGCCGGTGGGCTGTTCGTACCGGGGGGCACCGTCGGCAACCTGTCGGCGCTGGCCGCCGCCCGGCATGCCGCCCGGAGCCGGTTGACCGCCGCCGGTCGGCCGACTCCACCGCGATGGCGGTTCGTCTGTGGGGCCGAAGCGCACTCCTCCCTCTACCAGGCCGCCACGGTGCTCGACACCGAGGTCGTCGTCGTGCCGACGGATGACGCCGGACGACTGACCGGCCAGCTGTTGGCCGAGGCGCTGGACCGGCTCGCCGAGCAGGACGGCGCCCAGGCCGTCGACGGCGTGTTCGCGGTGGTGGCGACCGCAGGGACCACCCAGTTCGGCACCGTCGACGACATCCGCGGGGTGGTGGACGTCTGTCAGGCCCGCGGGTTGTGGGTACATGTGGACGGCGCCTACGGGCTGGCCGCGCTCGCCGCCGCATCGACCCGCTCTCTCTTCGACGGGATCGCCGAGACCGACTCGTTCATCGTCGATCCGCACAAGTGGCTGTTCGCGCCGTTCGATGCCTGCGCGCTGGTGTATCGTGATCCGGCGCTGGCCCGGGCGGCGCACGGCCCGCAGCGGGCCGGCTACCTTGAGGTCCTGGATTCGGCGGGGGCCTGGAACCCGTCGGACTACGCCATCGGGCTGTCCCGGCGGGCCCGCGGGCTGCCGTTCTGGTTCTCGCTGGCGACGCATGGCACCTTGGCCTACGGCCGGGCCATCGAGTCCACGCTGGCGACCGCCCGGGCGGCCGCGCTCCAGATCGCCGCGCTGCCTTACGTCGAGCTGGTGCGGGAACCGCAGCTGTCGATTGTGGTGTTCCGTCGGCTGGGTTGGCAGGCCGCGGACTACCAGCGGTGGAGCGAGAACCTGCTGCGGGACGGTTTCGCGTTTGTTCCGCCCACCGTGCACGAGGGCGAGACCGTCGCCCGGTTCGCCATCGTCAACCCGCGGACCACCGTTGACGACATCGGCGCGATCCTCGCCACGATGGCCTGATCCTCGCCGCGATGGGCTCCCTCTCCCCGCCGTCCCGGCGCCCGGGCTTGATCCTCCGGGACCGCTGTGCGGGCCCGGCCAGCCGCTACTAGAGCCGGCGTTCCAGGCGCGGGAGGAGCCGGGCGCGGGAGCATCGCGGCTGGTTGGCCGGCTGGGCAGCACGCGAAGAGCGAGACGTGCCGCTAGGGCGGTGGAGGTGGGATTTGAACCCACGGAGGGGTTGCCCCCTCACACGCTTTCGAGGCGTGCGCCCTCGGCCACTAGGCGACTCCACCGCAGATTAGCCTACCGGACGTCGCGAGAGTCCGGTAGGCCGGGGTGTGTAGGGGTCCGACGGCGCCGAGAGGCCGCCACGCTCGCCCCGAACCGGGCGAGCGTGGCGGCGGTGTGCCGGCTAGCGCCCCGCCGGGCGCCGGCGCGCGGCGAAGAACTCCGCCAGGAGTGCGCCACACTCGCCGGCGCGGATCCCGGCGACCACTTCGGGTCGATGATTGAGCCGCCGGTCCCGCACCACGTCCCAGAGCGAGCCGACCGCCCCGGCCTTCTCGTCAACCGCACCGTAGACGAGGCGGTCCACCCGGGCGAGCACGAGGGCCCCCGCGCACATGGTGCAGGGCTCCAGCGTGACCACGAGGGTGGCTCCCGGCAGCCGCCAGGAACCCGTCCGGCGCGCGGCCGCCCGCAGGGCGATCATCTCGGCGTGGGCGGTGGGATCGGCGCCGCGTTCCCGCTCGTTGTGCCCGAGCCCGAGCACAGTGCCGTCCTCGGTCACCACCAGGGCACCCACCGGGACGTCGGCGTGGTCCGGGGCCAGGCGGGCCTCGCGCAGGGCGAGCCCCATCGCCTCGTGGAAGCGGTCCGGTCCGGGCGGACCGCTCAGCCGGGCGGGAGCGCCCGCCCGGGGGTACTCGTCGGGATCGGTCATCCCGGATCAGCGGGCCGGCGGCGCGGGACCGGACCGGTGGGCTCAGCCACGTGCGTCATCGAGGATCTCCCCGGCCCCGGCCCGTTCGCTGAGCGCGCTGATCACATCGCCTGGCAGCAGCCCCTCCTCGCCGATCAGTTCCAACAATGCCTCCGCGGGGGTGCCCAGATCGCCGAGTAGATCGAGATCGCCCACGGGGGCGGCATGGGTGACGGCGGACGCGTCATCCTCGTCGTCCGGGGTGGTCAGCCCCGCCATCGAGGGCAGCGCGTCGGCGAACAGGCGTTCGGCGAGGTCGGAGGTCACCAGGACCCGGCGATCGGAGAGGAAGACCTGCGGATCCGGGTCGTCGGGACGCACCCGGACCACCGCGAGGTACTCGTCGTCCTCCTCGAGGAAGGCGACGACGGGGCCATCACCCAGATCCCGCATCATGTCGGTGAGGGCGTCGAGGTCGTCGGCGTCGGCCGGGTCGAGATCGTGCACCGACCAGTGGCCGTGTACCCGCGCGATCGCGATTGCCTTCGTGGTCACTGTGCGCCCTCACGTCCCTTCTGCAACCGTGCGGCGGACCCGGGCCGGCCGTGCCGGCCCGGGATGCCCGCCCGGCGCGGCCCCCGGTGGCCAAACCGGCGCACCCGCGCCGACCAGCCGTGTTCCGCCTGTGATTCTCACCTGTGGGGGCGGCCGTGGGTATTCCGGTTCACCCTGTCAGGTGAGTTCTACCGCGATGCCGCGTCGATTCCGCGGCGGTGGTCCGGTCGACACCTTCCCCAACGGACTATGGGTAACGCCAGCTCACGTGAGGTAATGTCCGGGCTGGAACAAACCCCCGTCCGGGGGCGCTACCGGGTGGTACCGGGCCGATGACCGGGGACTGGACCGGGATCTATCGGAACAGAAGACGGGGCGGGCTTCGCAGTCCGGTGCCGTCGTGGCACTGTAGAAACCGCGATGACGACATCAATCCCCCGCCGGTTCACCGCCAGGACCCAGGCCGCGCTCGCCGTTGAACGTCTGGCGGCCGAGGCGTCACGCCGGCTCGGCCGTGGTTCCGGCGAGATGATCGGTGGCAAGCTCGCGCTGCGGGTATCCCCGGCGGCGCTCGCCGAGGTCGGCTCCCACCGGATGACCGCCTGCGTGTCGGGCACCAACGGCAAGACCACCACCACGAGGCTGCTTGCCCGGGCCCTGGGCACCCTGGGGCCGGTCAAGTCGAACAGCGGCGGGGCGAACATGGCGCCCGGGGTGCTGGCCGCGCTGTCCCGGCCGCCGTTTGACGCGGCGGCGGCTCTCGAGGTGGACGAGATCTGGCTGCCGAAGGTGACCAGGGAGATCTCGCCGCGGGTGGTCCTGCTGCTGAACATCAGCCGTGACCAGCTCGACCGGTCCAACGAGACGCGGCGCATCGCCGCCATGTGGCGCGAGCTCGGCTCGGAGCTGCGCGACACGACGGTGGTCGCGAACGTCGATGATCCCCTGGTGGCCTGGGCGGCGGCGGGCTGGCACCGGCAGGTCTGGGTGTCGGCGGGGCAGAACTGGACGGCGGACGCGATGGTCTGCCCGCAGTGCGCCCGGCTGCTGTACCGCAACAGCAGCGGCTGGTGGTCCGAGTGCGGGCTGGCCAGGCCCGAGCCGATCGTCGCGGTCACCGGCTCCCGGGAACTGTTCTGGTACGGCCGCACCATCGAGGCCCGGCTCGATCTGCCCGGACGGGTGAACCTCGGCAACGCGGCGATGGCCGCCGCCGCAGCCCGGGAGTTCGGCGTCGAGATCGAGGATGCGCTTGCAGCCATGACCGGCCTGGGCGATGTGCAGGGTCGCTATCAGGAGGTGGCGCTCGGCGAGGAGGGCCATCGAGGCCGGTTGCTGCTGGCGAAGAACCCCGCTGGCTGGGTGGAGATGATGGAGCTGTTGGCGGACGCGCCGCCGCGGCCTGTCGTCATCGACTTCAACTCCCAGACCGCTGACGGGCGGGATCCGTCCTGGATCTGGGACGTGCCGTTCGAACGGCTCGCCGGCCGGCAGGTGCTGGTCACCGGGGAGCGCAAGGAGGACATGAGCGTTCGGCTGGCCTATGCGGAGGTGCCGCACAGCGTGTATGCCAGCGCGCAGGACGCGGCCCTGGCCGCCAACGAGAAGGTGGTCGACGTCGTCGCCAACTACACGGCGTTCCGCGATCTGCTGGTGAGGTCCACGCAGTGAGGTTGTGCACGTGGCGAGGTTGTGCACGTGGCGAGGTTGTGCACGTGGCGAGGTTGTGCGCGAGATGAGGGGATCCACGCGATGACGGGCGGCTCTGCGACCAGGATCGCGCTGATCTACCCCGAGCTGCTTGGTACCTACGGCGACGGCGGTAACGCGATCGTGCTGTCCCAGCGCCTGCGCTGGCGTGGTTTGCCGGTTGAGGTGGTGAACGTTCCTGCGGGGTCGGCGGTGCCCGAGAGCTGTGATATCTACCTGCTCGGCGGCGGCGAGGACGCACCGCAGGTCCTCGCCGCGGACGGCATCCGGCAGAACCGGGCGATCCGGCGAGCGGTGAGCTCGGGAGCGGCGGTGCTCGCCGTGTGCGCCGGCTACCAGGTGATCGGCGCGACCTTCCCATCCGGTGGGGAGATCCACGAGGGGCTGAATCTCGTCGACGTGGAGACCCGTCGCTCCTTCGGCCCGTCGGACGCGCCGCCGGCGCGTGCGGTCGGGGACATCGTGGTGGAACCGGACGCACGGCTCGGCCTGCCCACCCTGTACGGGTATGAGAATCACGCCGGGCGGACGAGGCGGTTGCCCGACGCGAGCGGCATCCCGCTCGGTACGGTCCGGCTCGGGATCGGTGACGGTGACGGCGGAACGGACGGCATCGTGGATGGCCGGGTCATCGGCACCTACCTGCACGGGCCGGTGCTCGCGCAGAACCCCGCCCTCGCCGATCTCCTGCTCAGCTGGGTCCATGGTCCGCTGCCGCCGTTGGACGCGCCCCGCGAGGTGGAGGTGCTGCGCCAGGCCCGGCGCCGCGCGTTGGCCGTCACCTGACGCGTCCCCTGGCGTTTTTTTGGGGGGGACACGTGGGGGGACAAGGCGGACAGGCCCCGGTCTGACTCCGGTCTGACCCCGGTCTTGTCGTCATCTGCTGCCAGGTTTGCGGCGTTTCCCGGCCAGCGGTGTGGTTCGGTTGGACCGTGGTGTCGAATCCCCTCGCCGGATGGTGGGGCAAAAACAAGAGAACCGTGCTCATCGTCGGTGTCGTGATCGTGGTCGCCTGGGGCTACCTCGGGACCCGTGACCGCCCGAAGACCCAGCGGGTCAGCCTGCCCGGCGACTACGCGTCGGCGGGCCGCGAGCTGCTCGTCCATGCCCCGTCCGATCCCGCCAACCCGCTTCCGCTGGTGTTGATCCTGCACGACGACAACGCGGACGCGAAGTCACTTGACCGGCAGAGTGACGCCGGCAAGCTCGCGAACTCCCGCGACTTCGCGGTGGCCTTCCCGGAAGCCGTGGGCGGCACGTGGCGGATCGACGGACCCGAGGGGGCGGACGTGCGCTATCTGCGCGACGTGGTCCGCTTCGTCTCCACGAAACGGACCAAGGTGGATCCGAACCGGGTCTACGTGTGGGGGATCGGCGAGGGTGCCCGGCTGGCCCTGACCGCCGCCTGCGCCCCGGGTAAGCCGGAGTTCGCCGCGGTCGGCGTCGTCGGGCAGTTCGACCCGGAGCCCGGGCCGACCTGCCAGGACCGTGTCCCGGAGGGCCGGGCCCCGGAGGCCTCCTGGGACCGGAAGGTCAGCGAGACCCTGTGGAAGTTCTCGTCTGTTCACCGGCTGGGGGCCTGACCGCGGCGCCCGCGAGCGGGCCGGGCGGTTTCCGCACCGGGCAGAGACCGAGGGCTGAAGTCCGCCGATGCCGCCGGGAGGGGGGTAGCGGCATCGGCGGACCTGGTCGGCCGGGGCCCGAGGCCCGCCGGCCTTCCCGTGCGGATGGGGGGGGGAATCCGAGGGAAGGCCGGCGGAATCGGGGGCCTTCCGGCCGGACGGACGTCAGATGGGGGGGGAGATCTGACGTCCGTCCCACCGGAAGGAGGGCCCGTCCGGAGAGCTGGAAAGGAAGCATGTAGGCGGGTTGTCGGGCGGTGACAGGGCCCGCTTGCTGGTCTGTCCGCGGCTTCGCCGGTGGGTGGGAGTCCCGGGTCCGGCTTCCACGGCTTCGGGTCGGCGCCTGGAGAGGGGCTCGGTAGCCGGCCGCTCGTGGACTGGCAGGGCTCGTGTGGTCCGCGCCCCAGCCGCGAAGGCGATCCACCGGAGCCGGATGAGCCGTTGCGTCGGCATGAGGGCGGTGCGCCGGCTCCGACCGGCCGCTAGAGGATCCGGCCTACGTAGTAGGAGGTGGTATAGATCTTCTTGAGCGACACGACGTCGCCGGTGTGCGGCGCCGCCCACATCATGCCGTCGCCCGCGTAGATGCCGACGTGATAAATGTTCCCGGGTGTCCCGAAGAAGATCAGGTCGCCGGGCTGTTTGTTGTACTGCGACACCCGGGTGGCGGCGGCGAACTGGGCGTCGGTCGTCCGCGGCACGCTTCTGCCGAGCTGCTTGAAGATGTACTGGATGAGGCCGGAGCAGTCGAACGAGCTCGGGCCCTCCGCACCGTAGACGTAGGGCTTGCCGGCCTGCAGGGAGGCCAGGTAGACGGCCTTCTCCCCGAGGGAGCTCGACGGGACCGGAACCGACGCCTGGTCCGCGGCGTCCCCTGTCGTGAGGAGATCCGACCGGGCGGCGTTGCGGACGGGCCGGGGGGTGGGCGCCGGCCGTACGCGCAGGGTGGCGTCGTTCGCCGAGCGGGCGGACTGTAGGGCGTCCGTGCCGTCGAAGACCGCGGTGACGTTCGTGGTGGTGAGCACTCGGGCCGTGTAGGAGGCGTAGCCTTGGGCGTTGGTGTAAAGGTGCTTGAAGGTGGCCCACCCGGTGGGGAGCTTCACCTGCACCTTGACCAGCTGGTTCGCCAGCGGTTCGTGGGTCTGCTCGTTGTAGAGCGAGAAGCCGATGTCGATCGGCTGGTCCGCGCTGACGCTCACGTCGGGGTTGGTCACCCGGAGACCGACCTGAACCTTGCCGGCCAGGGGCGGGGCGTCGACACCGCCCGTCGAGCCGAGCAGGGAGGTGGAGCCGTGGGTGCTGACCGCTGCGGCGGCGATGCTGCCCCCCAGGGCGGCCTGGGAGCCGATCTGCGCGGCAAGGGTGATCGGAGCGGTGTTCGGCTGCTCGTCCTTCGCGGCGTCGGCGTTGATGTCGGTGGCGCAGCCGGCGAGAGCCACTCCGGAGACCGCGACGGTCCCGGTGGTCACGGCGGCGAAGGCGCGGGCCCGGGCCCGGCTGCGGGCGGCCGGAGGCGCGGAGGGTGCGCGGTGACGGCCGCGACTGGCGCCTCGCGTTTCTTCGTCGAGCTGCACGCTTTGCGCGGACAACGGTGTATTCCTTCCCGTACGCCTGCGAAGTGAGCTGTCGGGTTCGGGCTGGGCTGCCCGGCTCTCGCGTGACCTTCACGCGTCGAGCTTCACCCCTAGGTCAACACCGCGGATCGGTGCCGGCCGGTGGAGGTGGGTCCCCCGCTCCTGCCCCTGATGACGACTCGGAGGGGACACCGGGGCCGGGGGCAGGACTCGGCGTTCGGCCCGGTGTTGTCGTGACGTCGGCGTGAGACTAGTCCACTTGGACGGGGTGGGTAAACACTAGTCCTTCCCAACTACGGCGAGTGCGCGTTGAAGTTCCCGTCGCGCGACGTCGGCGGCCCGCGCGGTCGGCC
>NZ_CDWWXA010000011.1:0-9419 GCF_977971845.1 Frankia sp. CeCAU1
CCACGCCCGCCCCCGCCGCACCCAACCGCTCCGCCTCGGCGGCCGTCAACGTGATGCTGGTGGCTGCGACGTTGTACTCCAGGTAGCGGCGCCGCTTCGTGCCGGGGATCGGCACGACGTCGTCGCCCTGGTGGTGCACCCACGCCAGCGCGAGCTGCGCGGGGGTCACGTTCTTCTCCGCGGCAAGCTTCTCGATCTCGGCGAGCACGGCGAGGTTGGCGTCGAAGTTGTCGCCGTGCATCCGCGGCAGGTGCTGGCGGAAGTCGTCGGCGGCGAAGTCCGCGGCCGAGCGGAAGGTGCCGGTCAGGAAGCCACGCCCGAGCGGGCTGTAGGAGATGAACCCGATGCCGAGTTCCCGCAGGGTCGGCAGGATCTCGGCCTCCGGCTCACGGGACCAGATCGAGTACTCGGTCTGCAGGGCCGTGATCGGGGCAACGGCGTGGGCACGACGGATGGTGGCCGGTGCCGCCTCCGAGAGCCCGAGGTAGCGCACCTTGCCGGCGCTGACCAACTCGGCCATCGCGCCGATGGTATCCTCGATCGGCGTCTTCGGGTCGACCCGGTGCTGGTAGTACAGGTCGATGTGGTCGACGCCGAGGCGACGCAGGGATGCGTCGCAGGCCGGGCGCACGTACTCCGGACGGCCGTTGATCCCCCGCGCCGTCGGGTCGGCGGGGTCACGGATGATGCCGAACTTGGTGGCCAGCACCACCTCGTCCCGGCGGCCGGCGATCGCCCGCCCCACGAGTTCCTCGTTGCGGTACGGGCCGTACATGTCCGCCGTGTCCAGCAGCGTCACCCCGAGGTCGAGCGCCCGGTGGATGGTGGCGACCGACTCGGCGTCGTCGCCAGCGCCGTAGAACTCCGACATTCCCATGCAGCCCAGCCCCTGGACGGAGACCTCCAGGCCCTGGCTTCCTAGTGCGACCCTGCGCATCAGCGGACGACCCTCTCCTGGTAGATGTCCTGATAAATGCTGATTTTGACGTTGATGGCGGTGAGGTTGCGCTGCACCTCGTCGAGGCGCGCCAGGACCCGGCGGCGATGCTCGGTCAGCAGGGCGAGACGCTCCGCCTCGTTCCCCTCCCCGGCGCGCACCAGTTCGGCGTAGCGCGCCATCTCCCGGATCGGCATGCCGGTGAGCCGCAGCTTGGTCAGGAACGTGACCCAGCGGACGTCCTCGACGGTGTAGCGCCGATGGCTCGACGAGGCACGGGCGACCGGGTCCCGCATCAGCCCCGCCCGCTCGTAGTACCGCAGCGTGTGCGCGCTGACTCCGGTGGCCGCGGCGGCCTCGGCGATCGTGAGGGTCCCAGCGGCCTCTGGTTCACCCCCCGGACCGACCGCGAACGGATCAACGGACCGGTCGCATCCATCCGGGCGGACCGCCGGGTCCAACCGCGCGCACCAGCCCTGATCCGGCTCCGCCACCATGGCCGGAGGCGGCGCCACGGCCGGAGGCGGCGCCACGGCCGGAGGCGGCGCCACGGCCGGAGGGGAGGACGTCACCGTGGGCGCCTCGATCGTGGCCATACGAAGACGTTAGGACTTGGAGTGCGCACGAAGTCAATGCGGCCCGCGGAAACTCGCTGTTCCGGATTCGCCGAATGCGTCATCGCGAACGGAGCGGGATGCGGCCGGCGGGACGGCATCCCCGCCGTCGGGTTATCGCCGGGCACCGACCGGTAGCGGCCTCGTCTCGAGAGATCGCCACGAGCGATCCGGGTAACCGGGGCCTCCCGCCGCGATCCACCGCGCGAGCGTGCGCGGGTCAGGGGTGGAGCCGGTCAGCTCCCTGATCCGGACGCTCAGGGCCAGCAACGCCTCGGGGTGGTCGAGGTAGAGCCGGCGCTCCAGTCCCCCGGCCCGTCTGGCCAGCACCAGGGCCAGCCCCGCGAACGACTCCGCCCGCCCCGGACGGGCCTGCAGCTCCCGGCGGAACTCCTCGGCCGCGCGGCCGAGGTCTCCGCGCACGTAGAGCAGGTCCCCGAGGGTGGCGTTGACGGGCCAGGCCGCCGGATCGAGCCCGGCAGAACCAGCGAGCCCGGCGAACCGGTCGGGCATGGCGAACCGCAGCGAGGTCAGTGCCTGCCGGGCGTGGCGGTGCGGGCTGTACGGCTCGGTCTGGGGGACGAGGCGGGACGACGGCGCTATCGGCCGTCCGCAGGGCCGACCGGCAGCCCAGTCCCGCGCCCATCTCTCGATGTGGTCGCGGTCGGGCCGGCGGTTACGCAGCCGCCAGACGACGGCGACGTCGCGCAGCACGGTGGCGGCTGTGCTAGTGGCCGCGATCGGCAGGTCGGCGGCGATCCAGACGTCGATCCTGGCGCCCATGGCCGAGACGAACCGGCGGCCCGCCTCGGTGAGCCCGGCCGCATCCCGCAGCACGGGCAGCACCGCCGAGACCGCGTCCCGGCACCAGGCGAACTCGTACGCCGCGCCCAGATCCGACCCGGCGCCGTCCCGGGCCCACCGCCCCGCCCAGAAGGCCGCGATCTGGGTGAAGGCGAAGGCGCCGTGCAGCAGCGGGGCGAGTGGCCGGGGGTCGGGCCGCCAGGGAGCGTAGTGCACGGAGCCGTCGTGCGGGCCGACCAGGGGCGCAAGATCGCTCAGCATCTCCAGTCTGGTGTGCGCCGCCTCATGCACGACGGCGATGGCAAGCCACAGCGCGTCGGTCGGCGGGCTGACCATCAGCGCGCCGAGCGCGTCGATCACGGTGACGCCGGTGCCGGGCCGACCCGGGACCTCACGCAACGGGACCAGTGCCGACAGGACCGCGGCGGCCTCCTCCGCCCGCACCCCGTCGTCGCCCGCGAGCACACTCCAGGCGCCGTCGAGCAGGCGCTGCCACCGGGCCGCCGCCTCGTCGCAGCGCGCGGCGACGGGCAGGGGAAGCGTGTCCGCGGCCCGGAACGGGTCGGTGTCCTCCAGCGTCAGTGCGATTCGGTGACCGTCGACAGTGCTCGACAGCATGCGCGCCGGGGTCCAGCCGTCACCACCGGCCGGTCCCCACCCGGCGCTGCCACGCAGCGTCACCCGCCGGTCGGACACGTGCGCGACGCCCCAACCGCTCGTGGCCCCCGACCCGACGACGCCCACCGTGGGGATCGACACCAGCCCGTCGATGATCCGCACCGGCACCCGGCACGGCATCCGGGCCCGCAGGGCGGCGGCCACCGCGATCCCACCCACATAACCGAGGCGGTCGAGGTCGGGTCCGGCCGACCCCTGCCAGCACCGCCGCAGGCTGCCGGCGAGCCAGGTCCCGATCGTCGGGTGCAGGAGCAGGTCGTGGACGGCGTCGCGGGCCCGCCGCTGAGCGTCCCCGAGCACGCGCAGCGCCTCATCTACGCAGGTGCGCGTCGCGTCGTCGAGGTCGGCGTTCTCAAGGCCGCGCAGCAACGCCCACAGCATCAGCATCCGTTTGCTGATCTGACCCCGCAGCAGCTCGCGCAGCGGTGCGGCACCCGGCGGCCCGCCCGCCACGGCCTCGATGTCCCTCGGGGTGATCCGATGCCGGGCGACGGGTGGGGAGACCACCCGACGAGCGGATCCGGTAGGACGGACGAGCCGCCGAGAGGCGTGGGTCATGGCGCCACCGGACATCATGGCGCCACCGGACGCGGGCCGTCCGCCCGAACAGGCGGCGACCCCGGGCGGACGTGGCGGCTTCGGGGGATCGGTGCCGTCCGGCATCTCCCCGAAGGATGTGCTCCTGGGCAGGTAGTCGGTCAGGTCCAGATCCCCGCCCAGGGCCAGAGCTACGTCCCCGGGCAGCGGCCTGCCCGGGTGGCCGATCCAGGCTGCGATCCAGCGCTGCCATTCTCCCGAGGGTGGACCCGCGAGGGAGGCAAGCCGGTCGACGTCGACCTCGCAGAGATCCACCAGACCGGACGGCACGGGCATCAGATCGTGGGCCATGAATGTGGGGCCTCCCCACCAACGGGTACGCGTCGGCGCGACGCGGGGACCTGCTCGACGAAGAATACGCGAGGACATCGACAATAATCCCGTCCATCGACGGGATTCGCCTGGCGTCATCCGGCGCCTTTCAACAGCCGTACGAAGCCGTCAGTCGGCGGACGAGCAGCTGGAAGCGGCGGTCGGCTTCGGACACCCGACGCTGATCCAGGGTGACGCCCATCAGGAACTCGTCACGGCTGAGGCGATGAAAGTACAGCGCGCCCTTCTCCACGTCGAGAACGGTGCGGGTCAATCGGCGGTTCAGGACCGATCGCAGCAGACCATCGAGCAGATCACTCAGGGCGAGGAACTTGGCGGCGACCTTGACGAGACCCTCCCGGCGAGCTTCCCGGCTCAGACCGACGAAGAATTCGTTGAGGTCGTCGTGGTCCATCAGGTCGGCGGTGCTCACCGTGCCGCCGCGCACCAGGGCCATGTACTGGAGGTCACCGGGCTTCAGGACGCTGACGGCCTGGGCCTGGAACTCCTCCTCCCGCGAGTCCCCGGCGGATGACCAACGCCGTTTGATCAGCGATGCCCAGGGATTGGCGAACACCGGCGCCGACGGCCTCGGCAACGACACGAATGGATGAGAGCCGGTGTCCGGGCTACCGTCGGCGCGGGTGGGCGACGGAAGGAACGTGCCGTCCCCCCGGTGATAGCCGCCGTAGTTGGGATCGCCGACCCCCCGGGCCGCCCGGATTTCCGTCGCGGTCCGCGAGAGCGTCAGGTCAGCGGACTCGATGGCGTCCGCGCCGAGGGAGACCCCGACGATGTACTGCCCCTCGTCGACGTCGAAGTAGAGCACCGCCCGGTCCTGCGCGGCGAAGACCGTCCGGATTAGCCGCCCGTTGGCGAGGGCGGCCAGCGAGGTGTTCAGCTCCGTCATCCGGTGGTTCAGCTGCCGGCCGATGATCTCGTAGTCCCGGCGGGCCCGTTCCACCGTGCGTGAACCACGGAAATAGTCGGCCAGCCGCGGATGGTGCAGAAGATCGGCCGACACCGTCGGCAATCCGTGGACGTAGTACTCGAGATACTGGGCACCCGTGACAGCCACCGTCCCGCGGAACTTCTGCCGGATGCCGTTGTATTCGTCGCCGACATGCGGCGCGGTGACGATGCAGGGTTCGACAACATCATCAGGAACAGTCACCATCAGCTCATCCTTCTGCCGCTCCCGGCGGGTGGCGGCCGACGCCGGACCGGAAACCCCGGTCCGGGCGGACCGGCCGGCGGCGGATTGCCACTGTGCACTCGTCGCTCGACCTCATCACGCTACTCAGATGCTGGAGATGTCGATGTCGACTTCTCGATGGCCACGCCCACCGCCGGCCTGCCGGCCGGTGAGGACCGCCAGGTTCTCCCGCATTATCGGGAGGTAGGGATGGCTGCTGTCCAGTGACATTTCGGATTCGCGCAACAGATCCTCGTTCAGCGCCCGGGCCGCCTCGGTCTCGCCGAGGGCCGCCAGGCTCGCGGCGTGGTTCACCCCGGCGGCCAGCGCGAACGGGTGGTGCTGGTAGAGCTCGTCGACCAGCGTGAGGTGGGCCTGCTCGGCCAGTACGCGGGACTCCGCCAGCCGCCCGTCCGCGCGCAGGTAGATGGACAGATCCGAGCGGCAGATGTTCGTAAACGGATGCTCGGGGCCGTGGAGACGTTCGTACTCCCGCAGGCACGACTCGGCCTCGACGGACGCCCGGTGGTGCTCGCCCAGCGCGTGCAGGTGGCCGGCACGGCTCAGCAGGCAGGCCAGGGTGCCCAGGTCGGACGCCCCGTAGATCTCGGTGTAGCGCTCGAGCGTCTCACCGGCGAGGCGGCTCGCCGCGTCCGGGCTGCCCCGCAGGCGCAGGACGACCGCGAGATGCTTGTTGCAGCGCAGGGTCAGGTGCGTCGTCGCCCCCTCGATGCCGGCGAGGTTGGTCGCGGCCTCCCGCAGCAACCGCTCCGCCTGCTCCAGCTCGCCCAGCTCCCGATGGCAGATCCCGGCCCGCGCCTGCAGCCACCAGAACTGCGAGGTGCCCTCGCCCCCCGCCAGGCGTAGCCGCGCCATGGTGCCCAGGCTCAGGTGGAGCGCCTCGCGGGCCCGCCCGTCCAGGAAGGTGGACAGCGCGAGGTTGCTCGCGGCCATGAGGGTGTCGAGGTGGTTGTCGCCAAGCCGGTCGCGGAAACCGACCAGGGTGCTGCTCTCCTCCGCGGCTGCCTCGGCGTACCGGCCGAGCTCCCGAATGTCGATGCCGTAACTCATCGCGGTGATCAATGTGTGGCGATGGAAAATGCCCAGATGGCGGCGCTGGCGGGCGAGGGTGTCGGTGTTCAGGTCGTACGCCTCCTGGAACCGTCCCAGACCGCGGAGCACCATGGCCAGGTGGGCGGCCATCCGCAGGGTCAGCGGGTCGTCCGCTCCGAACAGGTCGCGCCATCTGCGCAACGCATCCTCGGCGATGCCGCGGCCCAACTCCAGCCGGCCGGACCGCCACATCACATACACCTGGGACACCAGCCACTGCCGAACCTTGGGTGCCGGGCTCTCCATCGCCCCGGAGGCCAGGATCTGGCCCTCCAGCATCCGGTAGATCGGCCAGCCCGCGGCGGCCGAGGGCCGCGGAGCGGCCGCGGCGATGTCCGCGAAGACGCCGAGCACCGCCTCGCGGGCGGCGGTCCGCTCGGCGGGCTGCATCCGTTCGACGAGGAGCCGCTGCCAGCGCGCGGCGAGACGGAACTGACCGTCGGGTACGGTGTCGACTTCGGCCAGCCGGGGCTTGCGTATCTCCGCCCACAGCTCGGGCAGCACGGTCGGGTCGGCGATCGCGTCGTCCCCCACCGCCTCGGCGAGATGGCGCAGCATCACCGGGGATTCCAGCAGGGCGAGCGGCACGCCCTGCGGGGCCAGGAATGCACACAGTTCCAGCAGCCGGGCCGCCGCCCGCCGGGTCGCGCGGTCGCTGGTGCGCAGGGTCTCGAACGACACCGTCCAGGTTGCCTGCTCGGGTGCGACCCCGGCGAGCTGGGTGAGGTAGGCGTCGACGGCACGATCGTCAACCGGCACTCCCCGCCGGTCCTGGCGAAGCCGCCCGACCGCGGTGCGCAGGCCCGACGGCTGATGCCGTAGCCGCTCGGCGACCGTCGCCAGCCGGTCCTCACCGGCCTCGGGCAGCCACCGGCGCAGGAACGCCCGGCTCTCGGCCGGGGTGAACGGGTCCACCCACAACGCGCCGGGTTCACTGTCCCAGGCCGGATCCGCCGAAGTCAGCAGGATATGGCCGTTGCCGGTCGGGACGGGCAACAGCCCGGCCAGCGTCCGCGGGTCGGCGGCGCCGTCGTAGACAAGTAGCCAGCGCGGTGAGGGGTCGCCTTGGCGCAGCGCGTCCAGGGCGACCCGTTCGAGCTGCTCGCTCGGGGAACGCTGCGCGTCCGGGACGTCGCTGCCGGGACGCAGCCGCTCGGCGAGGTCGCGCAGGCCCGCCCGGACCGAGGCGGCGTCACCCGCCGAGATCCAGTGCACGATGTCGTAGTCGGAGCCGAACCGGTGCGCGTACTCGGCCGCGATGGCGCTCTTCCCAACGCCGTCCGGGCCGAGCAGGGGACACAGCCCGCTCGGTCGGCCCCCCGGCAGCAGCCGGTCGCGCAGCTCGTCCAGCACCGCGTGCCGTCCGACGAACGGCTGAGCGAACCTGGCCGGCACCGACCAGAAGCGGGGCCGGCGGGCCGGGTACCGGGGTGCGACCACCCGCAGGTCGTCGAGTCGGGCCCGCGGAACGGGCAGCCCCAGCCCTTCGAGGACCATGACCCCCGCGTCCCGCTCGTTCCGCGCGGGCAGGGAGATGATCTCGGCTCCATGGTAGACGGGGTCGAGCCGCATCGAACCCACCTCGACGACCACCACCCCCGCCCGCGGGCCGCGCTGGCGGATCCGGGTCTGGATCTGCTCGCGCACCAGGGACTCACCCGGGGTGTCCGGGCCCAGATGCGGTGATCCGATCACGATCAGTGACTCGACGGCGGGGAAGTCGGCGGGGGTCAGCGCCATCGGGGGCAGCGGTCGGATCCGCACCCCGGTGGCTCCCAGCACCGACACCAGCCAGTCCGCCCAGGGCCGGTCCTCGGGCGCTCCAAAAATCGTCACCGACCGCGGAGCGGGCGGTCCGTACTGCTCGAAGTCCCGCAGCACCCGCTCCCGGTCCTGTGGCGGGACGGGGCGCGCATCGATCGGGGCGCCGGCAAGCTCTCCGGCGAGCATCCGGTAGGCGGCCTGGACGCCGAGCCGACTGGCGGGATCCTCCTGGAAGGCCGCCAGGACCTCCTCGTAGGCGTAGACCGCCTTGTAGGGGATCTCCAGGCCGATCAGAAAGCTCCGCTGTGCCTCCGGGTCGGAACCGCACAGGTCGGCCAGCGCCGGGCGGAAGGCGTGGAACGCCGCGCGGCGGCGCAGTTCCTGCTTGCGCTGCTCGGTGTCCTCGACCCGCATCGGGACGGGCAGCACCCGGATGTCCCGCTTGCTGTTCCGGATCTCGCGGGCCACCCCGGCGCCGCCGTCGATGGACTGGTTGTTCAGCGCGAACCCGATGACGACGGTGTCCGGCAGGAGCTGGGTGCAGACGCCGGCCGCGTCCGAGGTGCCGGTCCGGCTGTCGATGAGGACGTAGTCGTAGTCGGCGAACCGCATGCGCTCACGCAGCGCGGCGAAATACGCCCGGCCGTCGGCGTCCTCGAACAGCGTCGACCAGGGCACCGTGGCCACCAGCACCGCGCTCGTGGACGTCTGCCTGCCGGGACCGAGGAAGTCGATCCGTCCGACGCCCGGGAACCCGGGCCACTCGATGGTCTCGATGTTGTGCCGGAAGTCGCCGTGCAGGGCGATGATCTCGCGCACCGCGTCGGCGTCCGGCACGGAGGCCTGCTCCGCGGGTGTCGACGGCGGCGCATCCTGGAGACGGTCGATCTCCCGGATGAAACCCTGGAGCATCTCGGTGACGCCGTCACTCGAGTCCAGCTCCCTGTTCTGCAGAAACGGGCGGAAATACCGGTGCAGGCCGGGAGACTCCAGATCCCAGTCGACGGTGAGAACCCGCTTACCCGAGGCGGCGAGCAGCCAGGCGACGTTCGCCAGTGCCATCGTGCGCCCCGAACCGCCCTTGTAGGAGTAGAAGGTGATGATCTGCGCCGGCCTGCCGGCGCGCCCGCCCGGGGTGTCGTGACCCGCCGGTTCCGGTGGTTGCCTGGAAAGTTCCGCTGGTTGCTCGGAAAGTTCAGTCATCGTCATCGTCCAGTTCGGCTGCGCCGGCACGACGCAGGATGGGTCGACGGGTGTGCTCGGGATCGGCCATCCGCCATCGACGCTCCCGGCCACCGGCTCGGGTCGGAGCCATGGCCGCCGGGGTCATGGCCGCCGGGGTCATGGCCGCCGGGGTTGGAGCCGTGCGAACCGTCGAGGCCAGGGGGAGCAGGGGGACCAGGGG
>NZ_CDWWXA010000011.1:9773-41558 GCF_977971845.1 Frankia sp. CeCAU1
GGGACCAGGGGAGCCGGGGGGATCAGCAGCGTCGCGGAGCTGCCGGCAGACCAGCGGGTGCCCCGGCCCCGACCGGCCGACACCCAGTCCGTCCGCCCCGACCGCTCGACGAACTCCACGTCACGCGTGGACAGTGCCGGCGGCTCGTCGCCGCGGGCACGCACGATCAGTTCACTGACCCGTTCGGTCAACTGCTGGTACCAGACCGAGGCGGAAGCGGTCCGGATCAGCTGTAACGCGCCGCTCGCCGTGTAGCCCGCGCCGAAGTCGCCGACAAGCATCCCCGCCTCCGCGATCTGAGCCGGCACGGGTACCGATCGGATGGACCAGGGGACACCGACCAGCGCCGGAGAGCTCCGACCGGTGAAATGGTGGTGCCACCGCAGCCGTTCCCGGAACAGCGACCACTCCAGCAGGCACTGGTGGTCGGTGAAGTAGGCGTCCGAGTACAGCGCCACCATCACCGGCGCCAGGAGCGCATCGGGATTAGACCGGCCCCTCGTCGCCGGCGAGGACTCCGCCGCGCCTGCCGCCTCGCCAGTGAACACCTCACGATAGCCGAGGCGCTCGTAAACCGCATTCTGTACATCTCCGAAGAAACGTTCGACATAGCTGCTGTCACCGCCGGCGAGCGCGTGATGGACCAGAAAGAACGGTGTCACAGGTCCCCCTCACGCCGTTTTTCGGCGCAGGGCCTCTGCCCTACCATCGCACCCGGGCCTCCCACGTCCACGGCAGCTCGCACAGGTCGGACCATATTCTTCACCGCGGGGATCCGGGTACTCCGGGACGGTCGCGGCGCGCTGCCGCCGGGTGCCGGCCGTGGGGTGTTCGTGCAGCTCATCACGGCTCCGTGCAGCTCACGGCTGATGGTGGAACGGGGAACGGACGAGCTCCGTCGCCTCGGCCTCCAACGGCGGCAGCTGGTCGCGAGCGACATCCATGACCCGGTAGGCCAGCAGACTTACATACTCCGCGAAGGCGGCGGGATGGCGCATCAAATCCAGGACCGGAAGGTTGTCATATTGACGACCAAGCTCCATATGCGCGATGTGGAGTTCACGGGCTGCCTCGGGTACCTCGGCGTCCCGCCGCAGCCAGGGCACGGGAATGATCCCGGACGGCGGGTTCCCGCCCGGGTTGGTCGCCCGGCGGATACGTTCCTGAAAAACGCCGAACTCCCGGCCGCACCAGTCGCTCTCAAAGTAGTCGTCACACCACAGCGCGACCAGCACCGGAGCCGTGCGCACCGCGTCGCGCAGCGAGGTCGGCCAGTGCTCCCCGCCGCCCAGCCGGTCGGCGTCGAAGAATCCCGTCGGCCGGATCCGGCGCCGGACCTTGCGGCGCAGCTCCAGCTCGAGCTCCCGATGGAAGATGGCCACGCGATCCCGGTCGTCGCGGTGTGCGTGGCTGGTGAAGAAGTAGTAGGTCGGGGTGCCCGACGGCCCGTGGCTGGGCGGGGGCGAGGAGGGCACTCCAGACAGCAGCGGTGGCCAGGAGGGAAGCTGGTACGCGGGCACCGGTGATGACACACCGGGCAGCGCCGAGCCCGCGCCGCTCCAGCGGGATTGCAGCTCGGTCACCAAGCGCCGGAAGTCCACGACGGACCGGTCGTCGCGCGGCGCGACCAGTTCGAGGGCCTGCAGCAAGGCGTCGAGCATGCCGGGATCGGGCTGGCCGACCGCCTCGCTGACCAGCGTGGTCAGGCGGACCGCGACAACCGGGGAGGTCAGCGCGATCGTGCGACCGAGGATCCGCGTCAGCTCGTCGAACCAGTGGTCGAAACCGGCCAGGTCAGCGATGTACTCCACCCGCATCAGGGCCGCGACGAGCTCGTCGACCTCCCGGGGGGGCCAGCCGTGCTTGTTGATCACAGGAATCGATGGTGCCCGCGCCGCGTCGCGCCCCACCGGGTCACGTACCTCGCCTGCGACCATGACGGCAGCCCCGGACACGGCCCCGGACACGGCCCCGGACACGGCCCCGGACACGGCCCCGGCGGGGGTTCCGGAACCACGCATCGCCTGGGCCCGGGACGACTGGTCACCGCCGGCGGCGTCCCGGACGGCCGGCGTCGGCCGCGACGCCGCCATCTCCAGCAGGCGCCGACACAGTTCCGGCGACACGACCGCCTCGCGGATCAGGTACCCGGCGATCTCCGCGAGCAGGGCGGGCCGGTGTCCGACCAACTCCCCCAGCTGGGCGGCGGTGGCCGGGTCGACCATCGGCGCCGCGCTGGTGAGCAGCATGACCGACTCGCGACGACGCAATGGCCCGATGGGCATCGTCCGGTCCCGCCAGGCGCCCACGGCGCGGTCGGCGATGATGATCACATGCGCCTCGCCGTCGGGCAGGAACTCCGCCACCTCGTCCGGACTGCCCACACCCGCGAAGATGACCAACCATCCCGCGGTGGACTCCGGCCCGGCGTCGGCCGCGCCCGGAGGGGGGCCGGGAAGTTCGGTGCGGGCCCGCTCGTAGAGCTCGCCGATCTGCCCGGGGACGGCGGCGGTCGTCGAGCAGTCCACCCACCACGAGACGTCGTAGCGCAGCTTGAACCGATGCTGGTACTCGCCGGCGAGCTCGGTCTCCCCGATGTCGGACTGGTCCCCCTCCGGCACCAGCACCACCCGCCGATGCCGGGCCAGGCCGTCCCAGATGCGTTCCAGCTCGTCGTCACGACCGGCGAACAGCTCGTTCTCCCGGCGGCTGCGCCACACCGGGGGCGCATCGCCGGGCCGGCGACCGGGCCGGGCGTAGGCGTTCATCGCCGGGCTCCCGCCCGTATCCCCGCCAGCAGGCCGTCGACCGCGGTCGGCTCGAACCGGCTCAGATCCAGCTTCGGCAGCGTCCGCAGCGGCTCGGGTAACGGTTCGCGGTCGATGACCGCCCGGATGACCTGATTCTCGAGCGGTCCCGCCAGCCCCAGCCGCTCCCACGCCTCGATCTCGGTCTCACCGGGGTTCTCCGGGCGGGGCGACCGGTAGTGCCGCGACAGCAGGGCCACGGTGACATCCGGCCGGCGCGCGGCGATGCGGTCAACCGTCTCGGCCAGCCGCTCACCTCTACTCTGCGCCCATCTGACCTGCACGACCCGGTGGGAGCCGCGGCGCAGCAGGTATTCGAGCCAGTCCGCCCACTCCTGGTCGGCGCCGACGTAGCTGATGGCGACCAGACGGGAGACCTCCGCCAGCGGCGTCTGCGGCGGCGGTACGTGAGACGCCACCGGCGGCATGGTTCGGCGGGAGGTGGTCGTCGGCGTGGGCACGGGGGGTGCCGTCCCGATCGAAGCCGCGCGCCGCGCCTCGTCGCCGTCGCCGTGGGTCCGGAAACCGGCTCTCCCGTTCCCGTTCCCGTTCACGTTCCCGTTCACGGACCCGGCCAGCGGAAGGAAGGGGGGCATCGCTTCCGACGGGTCCCCGGACGAGCCGGGGTGGGAGCCGAAGGCCGCGGCTGCGCGGCGCACCGCGAGGTCGGGCACCGGGTCCAGGGTGATCTGCTGGGCCGCGACGATCCGCGCCGCGAGCATGCGGACGAACCAGTAGTACCCGCCCGTCCCGAGCAGCATCTTGCGCATCATCCAGAGCAGGCCGCGCTGGCGATAGGTGTCGGGGAGTCCCGCGCTCGCGTCCGCGAGATCCCTCGTCGCGACCGCCGGGACGGGATCCTGCGTCGGACGCCACAGCACCCGGAGGAAACCGTCCTCCAGTCTGGTCGCACCGGCCTTGCTGAAATTTTCGATGCGCGAATGGAAGACCTCCCACTCGCGCCCGCACCAGGCGTCCCTGAAAAAGGGATCGGAACAGAGCGCCACCATCACGCGGGTTCCGCCGGCGCCGGCAGCCAGGGCCAGGTCGGCGTCCATGCCGGGACGCGGACGGGTGTCCAGGATTCCGCCCACCGCGGAGCCGACCTGAACCCGCAGCTCGTACTCGAGATCGGCGTGAAAGCGCTGCACCCAGCGCCGATCCTCATCTGCCGCATAGGAGATGAAGAAGTAGTTCTTCATCGGGTACCCTTAAAAGCCAGCACCATGCGCCCCCGAACCTACCGTCACCCGGCGGACGGTAGCATCAGACGCTATCAGCCGACCGGCGGCATGGCGATGGCCACCCGCCCGGTTTCCTCAATGATCGTTCAATAACGATCGTTCAACACGGACGTGGCGGGTAGGCCGGTCCATCGAGCACGTCCCACGCCCCACGTTCCGCGGACGTCCACCGCCGGCCACCGGATGCCCTGGGCTGGCCTCTCTGCTTTCCGTCAGATTTCCGTCAGTGCGTTTTCCCGGCGACCTCCCTCAGCGCACTTCCCAGTGCTCGGGTTCGAGCCGAAGCCAACGATCAATCTCCGCTCGCCACCAGATCCGGGTCCCGCCCCAGGTGGCGGTGCGATTTACCACCGCGGCCGGGCTCGGCGCGGCCGGATCGACCCGGAGCCGATGGTCGACCGCCTGGCGGGTCAGACCCAGCGCCCGAGCGATGTCGCCGGACCCGACAAGCAGCGGTAGTCGATCCACAGTTGCCGACGTTAGCCAATTCGGGCCGGCCGATGCCGCCGGTGGCCGCGGTCCGTCCCCGGCCACGATCCTGGAGACTGCGCAACGATGCCGACACCAATCGGTCGGTGACCATTCCTCCCCAGTAGGCTACCGGTCGTCGGACACCCGTCGCCGCTCGCGACCAGCAGGACCGGCCGGGACTGGTCGGGACTGGTCGGGACAGTCTCCTGGATGCGCGCACCAGCGACACGCGCATGTGCTTGGGTAGTCACGTATCGCGAACATCGCACCGGCCGGGACCGCCGGGCCGGAGAACGTCGTGGGATCGGAGAACCGTGGGCATTGACGTCGTCAAGGGTGGAAGCGTCGCGCTCACCGGAGCCACCGACGGCCTGACACACATCACCGTCGGCCTCGGCTGGGATCCGAATGCTCCCGGATCGGAGGAGTTCGACCTGGACGCGAGCGCCATTGCCCTGCAGGCGGACGGGCGAGCTCCCAACCGCAGCTATTTCATCTACTACAACAACCTCAGCAGTCCGCGCGGCGAGATCGTGCACCGCGGTGACAACCTCACCGGTGAGGGTGCGGGCGACGACGAACAGATCGAGGTGCGTCTCGACCTGCTGTCCAGCGCAATAACGCGCATCGTCTTCCCGGTCAGCATCCACAACGCCGACTATCGACACCAGAGTTTCGGCGACGTGACCGACGCCTATATCCGGGTCGTCAACGCGTCGACCGATGACGAGCTGGTGCGGTACGACCTCACCACCGCCGCCGCGCGGGACACCTCGATGTTGTTCGGTGAGCTCTACCGGGATCAGGACGGCTGGCGCTTCCGGGCGCTCGGCCAGGGTGGGGTCAGCGGCCTGGCTGCGATCGCCCGCAGCTACGGCCTGGACGTCTGACGCGGCCTGGGCACCTCACGTGACCTGAGCACCTGACGCGGCTTGAACGTCTGACACCGCCGGGCGGCGCGGCCGCTATCCCCGGCGCCGTGGGTGTACCGGGACGGACCGAACCGGCGTGGAAGATCAGCGTGGGATGGACGTGTGCTTGAACTCGTTCAACTCGGGCCAACCGGTCACCAGATCGACGATGCGCTCCACCGCACGGATGGAACCCGCCGGGTCGGCACCGAACGGCGCACGGTTCATCAGCCGGACGAACACGGCCTGATCACCGGCGATCCAGGTCGGCACGCCCCAGACGGTATGTGAGGCGACGTACTGCTCGTGCTCGGCGCGGACCTTGTCGAGAGCGTCATCGTCAACCCGGGCAAGCACCTCGTCGGCGGGCAGCCCCACCCCCGCGAGCGTCTCCCGGATGACCGCCCGGTCCTCCAGGTGACGGCCCTCGTCGTGACGCGCCGCGAACAGCGCCCGGTGCGCGGCGGGGAACAGATCCGGGTATTCGTCGCGGACGACGACGCCGGCCTGCAGGGCGAGGATCCCGGAGTCCTGCTCGGGCTTCTCCCAGACGCTGGGTTGCCCCTCCTCCACGTGCGCCTGCCCCAGCGAGAACGGGAGAAAGGTGACGTGCCAGTCGGCACCGGCCGCGAGACCAGTCAAAACGTGTTCATGTGCGTTGCGGGCGAACGGGCAACGGTAATCCCAGGTGATCGCGAAGGTGACAGAAGTCATGTCGCGGGCAACACCGGGGCCGGCCCCGGTGTTCCAGCCAGCCCCGGCAGCCTGCTCAGCGGGCACCGCGGCGCCGGCCTGATACCCGAGGCGGCGGAGGCTGCCGCGGCATCGGGTGGGGTGCCCGGCCGGATGGATCGATCCCGGCCGGGTCCAGGCCCCGCCGCGCGGCGATCAGGCCACGCAGGTAGACCACGGTCGCGATGATCACGGTGATGTCGTCGATCAGGCCGATCGGCCCCAGCGGAATCTCCGGGACGGCGTCCACCGGGGAGATGACGTAGGCGAGGCCCGCCAGGGTCGCCACGAGGCCCCGCAGCGGCAGCCGGTACTTCCGGACGGCGACCAGCGCGGCCACGGCCAGCGCCAGAACGATCACGACGAGAACCCCGAGGGCGACGAGCAGCCCGATTCCGACGCTGTCACTCATCGCTGCCCGCTGTCGTTCATCGCTGCCCGCTCCCGCAAGATCGGCCGGATCCGTCGGCTCATCGTGTCGTCCTCGAGGGATCGTCACCGATCCCTCGCGATGATCCTCGATCAGGATGCCCACCCGGCGCCATCTTGAACACAGGAACAGCATTTTCATCCGGCGGACACGCCGGTGGCCGCGCCGGTAGGCTTCGCCCTGTGTCCCGGACGGATTCCCCGGTTTCGCCCGGGCGGCTGCTGGCCGTCAGTGACGTGCATGTCGCCTACCCCGAGAACCGGCGGATGGTGGAGGACATCGCACCCGGATCATCCGACGACTGGCTGATCCTCGCCGGTGACGTCGCCGAGACGATCGCCGATATCGAGACGACGTTCAAGCAGCTCAGCGGGCGTTTCGCGAAGGTTGTCTGGGTGCCGGGGAATCACGAGCTGTGGACTCCCAAGCAGGACCCGGTGCAGCTGCGCGGCGAACAACGCTACCGGCATCTCGTGGAGATCGCCCGCGGGCTGGGCGTCGTCACCCCGGAGGACCCTTATCCGGTCTGGGAGGGCGCGGGCGGCCCGGTTGTCGTAGCGCCGTTGTTCGTGCTCTACGACTACACCTTTCGGCCCGCCGAAACGGCGACGAAGGAGGAGGCGCTGGCCCGGGCCCGGGAAAGCGGGATCGTATGCACCGACGAATGGGTGCTGCATCCGGACCCGTATCCCACCATCGACGCCTGGTGCCAGGCCCGGGTCGCGCAGACCCGGACGCGCCTCGGCGACATCGATCCGACAATGCCAACGGTGCTCGTCAACCACTGGCCGCTCGTCCGTCAGCCCACCGCGGTACTGCGGTACCCCACATTCGCGCTGTGGTGCGGCACCACGAGCACGGCTGACTGGCACACGCGGTTCCGGGCCAGCGCTGTCGTCTACGGTCATCTGCACATTCCCCGCACCACCTGGTACGACGACGTCCGCTTTGAGGAGGTCTCGATGGGCTACCCTCGGGAACGCGCGGCGTGGGGCACGTCATGGTCCGGGCTACGGCAGATCCTGCCCTTCCCCGCACCGCCGGCCCGCCGGGACTGAGCGCGATGCCAGGATCGAGTTCCACGCCGGGATCGAGATTGGCGCCGGGGGCAGGCTCGGCGCCGCCGGGAGCGCCGGCTTCGACGTCAGGAACGGCTACCGGAGTAGCGGGTACCGGAGTAAAGAGGGTGGATCCGCGCCTGCTCGCGAGCCTGCTGCCCGCCGCGGCCGTCGCCGTCGAGGCGTTTGAGGACGATCCCTCGGCCGTGCTGTTCCCCGAGGAAGCTGCGCTGCTGAGCCGCGCGGTCGACAAGAGGCGCCGCGAGTTCACCACCGCCCGGGTATGCGCGCATCGCGCGCTGGAGGGGCTCGGACTTCCGGCGGCGCCGATCCTGCCCGGTTCCCGCGGCGCACCCGGCTGGCCGGACGGAGTGGTGGGAAGCATCACCCACTGCGCCGGCTACCGGGCGGCTGCGGTGGCCCGGGCTGCGGAGGTCCACACCATCGGCATCGACGCCGAGCCGAACGAGCCCACACCCGGCGGGGTGCTGAAGGAGATCACCGTTCCCGTCGAGGCGGGCTGGCTCGCGGCCCTCACCCGCACCCGCCCGGCCGTCTGCTGGGACCGGCTGCTGTTCAGCGCCAAGGAGTCTGTCTACAAGGCGTGGTACCCGTTGGCGGAACGTTGGCTCGGCTTCGGGGACGCCGCCCTCGTGATCCACCCGGGCACCGCACCTATGGGCCCGCCGGCACCGAGCCCGGCAGCCCGGGGCACCTTCACCGCGAAACTCCTGGTGGCGGGACCACGGCTGGCCGGCGGTGAGCTGACCGGCTTCGACGGTCGTTGGCTCTCGGCCCGCGGCCTGCTGGTCACCGCGATCACCGTGCCGCACCTGGACGGCACCCCCGTGACGACGGCATCCCCCCAGACGCATCCTGCCTATCCTGAGGGATAAATCGGGCACGAAAGGCTCTGGAAAGACAAGGAACCGAATCCTGGTCAACGGCCGCCGCACGGACCCACCGGACGCGACGCTAGGCAGACGCGACGCTAGGCAGAGTCGTCCACGTCCACGACGATCTCCCCGCCCAGCACGAAGCCTCCGGACAGACGCAGGTCGTCACCGCTCCAGAACCGCTCCAAAACGGAAACGGCGTGCCCAGACCTCCACCGCCGCACGCAGGTCGTGCAACTGCACGCCGCGCTGATGCGTGCCCGCCCAGGACGTCCGGCGACGATTTCCCCAGCTCGGCGTGCCACATCAGCAGCGGAAGATCGTCAACGACCACCGCCATGCCGACATGGTTCACCGGGCTGTTGGCCGTCGTCTGGATCGCCCGGTCCGCCGCCGTGCGGCCGCGGAACAGCCACAGGTCGCCGGTCCGCGTCAGTTCCAGGGCATCGGCCAGGCTGATCCGCGAATCAGGCATGCCGGTAGCATGCCGCAAGCCGACACCCCGCAAGCCGACACCCCGCAAGCCGACACCCCGCAAGCCGACGCTGATGGTTCGACTCCCACCCGACCGGGCTGGGGCTCGGGCTGGAGGCGAGCCGGGTCCGGTCGGAGCGTTCACGGCCCGTTCTGGAGGTCACGGACGGTGCAGCGGAGACCCGGAACGCGGCCGAGTTTTCGGTCGGCCGTGACAAGGTCGGCGTTCAGGGTTTCCGCGAGCGCGATGTAGGCGGCGTCGTAGGGCCACATGTTGTGGCGTAGTTCCCAGATCCGGGGGAGGAGCGGGGCGTGGCCATAGCGTCGCAGGTTCATGCGACCAAGCAGTTCCAGGGCACGTGATGCTTCGCCCTCGGGCAGCTTCACACCGCGGGCGAGGCCGCGCAGCGTCGAGGCGCATCCCAGGTCGACCGCGTGCGGCACGGCGATCCGCTCCCGGGTGGCCAGGGCACGGACCACGTCGGCGACGTCATTCGTGCCGACCAGAAACTACACCAGCGCGGAGGTGTCCAGGACGATCATCCACGGTCCGCGCACATCCGCGCTATCGCGTCCACGACGTCGGTCGCGGTCACCGTGCCGCGGAAGTCGATCGATCGGGCCTGGTCCGCGGCTTCCTCGGCCGTGAGCGTCACCGCCTCGCCCTCCAGCAGCTGCAGCACATACTGCTGCAATGACCGGCCCGCGCGCGGCACGGACCTTGAGGATGGTGAGGGTCTCCTCCGGCACCTGGCGGACGTGAATCATCACCATGCAAGCCTTTTAGTCCCACCGCAAGCGCCATGCCATCAGCGCAGCGGGACGGTGTTGAGCGCCCGGTGCAGGCTGCCGAACTGCTTGTGATGTTCGTCGAACGGCACCGCGACGGTCTGGATCCCGAACCGCGACAGCACCGGTTCGGTCCAGGGCGCACTCGCCGTGGATACCAGGGCGGCCGGTTCCGACCGGAGGACCGATTCCGACCGGAGGACCGATTCCGGCGGCGCGAAGGCCGGCAGGAAGAACACCCCCGCGGCGAAGGCCGCGACCATGTCCGGTGCCAGCGGACAGACGGCGAGATTGATCGTTCGCAGGGCGTCGACCAGCGTCGTCTCCCGGCCGGCGACGCCGTCGCGTTCCACCACCGCCGGGGCGTGCAGCCGATCGGCGGCGACGAGGGCGATCCCCGGGCCGAGGCCGAGCCAGGAGTTCAGATGGGGCTGGCCGTCACGCCGCAGCTCGTCGCGGACCCGCACCACGTGACCGAAGCTGGCCAACAGATGCGGACGCAACAGCCCCCAGACCGCCGGGCTGGTCCGCCAACCGGTGCCGAGGACGGCCACATCGCCGCAGCTCACCAGATCCCCGCCTTCCAGGAACAGCGGCTCCGGGACGCGGACCTCGGCCGATCGGCCCCGCAACCCGCGCAGCACGGCCGCCATGACGACCGTCTCGCGGGCC
Organism: Frankia sp. CeCAU1; assembly: GCF_977971845.1. Taxonomy (NCBI): domain Bacteria; kingdom Bacillati; phylum Actinomycetota; class Actinomycetes; order Frankiales; family Frankiaceae; genus Frankia; species Frankia sp. CeCAU1. The sequence continues at coordinate 20,258 of NZ_CDWWXA010000011.1, forward strand.
CGGTCCCGGCGCCGCAACCGGCCGACCGCGACCGCTTCACCGAGATCGACATAATGATCACGGGGAAACATCAACCCGGCCAGGGGACGCAGGGCGTAGCTCTCGTCCGCCTGGTCGGGACCGATCACGCCGCGGGCGGCGCCGGGGTCGAGCAGCAGCCGCGGCTGGCGCAGCACCACCGGCACCAGCGCCGGCGCCGACCAGTCGTGGAGCGCCTCGCGGGCGGCGGCCATTCGCAGGTCGTCCTCAGCGCTGACCGCGCGGACGGCGAGCTCGATCAGGACCTCCCGGGGCAGCGCCGCGAGGATCTCGGACGGGGCACAGGGACGGGCCCCGAGGTCGGCGAGCGCCGCTCGCACCGCGGCGGACTCGGCCGCGGCCCGGACCGGGTCGTAGGACGGACGGGGTGCCAGGAACACCGACGTCTCGGCCGGCTGCACCACCGTCGGATTCTGGATGAGAACCGTCGACCCGGTCATCCGGTAACCCCGGTCATCCGGTGACCAGGTCGCGACCGCGCCGGCCCGGCACCCCCGACACCGGCACCCCCGCCGCGACGGCGGCACCCGCCACGGCGCCCCCATCGGCCCCCATCGGCCAACGAGGAGAAAGGCACGGAAAAGCGGAACACGGCCGCGGGGAGAGCCTGGAAGCAGCAGCCGCAGACAGATCGACGGCGATGTCCGTACTCACCCGCCGGACGCCGACCCACAGGCCAAGAATCGTCTATCCGATTTCTCGCTGGCGCGTTCCACCTCGGCATTATGCGACCAGGACGCGGAGCCCGGGATAGCGCGGGTACGCGACGTGCCGATCGGGCAGCCGTTTACGTGTTCATAATCAGGGTGAGCGACGGCGGCAACGGAATTAGATCCGCATGACAGCCGCGCCGAACGGAGCCCCTGCCGCCGCCACGCGCACCAGCCCAGCGGCGCGTGCCGCCGTGGCCTCGGCGTCCATCGGGGTCGGGCCGACCGCCAACACCTCGCCGATGCGGTCGCCCGACGAGCGCAGCGGCGGGATGGACGTGCCCGGGGTGACCGCCAGCGCCACCCGCCGCACCCCGGGCACCGCCCGCGCGACCTCGACGCCGTCGACCGCGTCGACCCGACCGGGTGAGGCACTCAGGAAGCGGATCGCCGCGGCGGCGCTCGCCACCGCGGCCGGCGCGGGCCGCCCTCCGGAAAGGATCTCCAGGTAGTCCGCGGCCAGCGAGGTTCCGTAGGCCAGGTCGATGAGTTCGACCAGACTGTCACCGGGGATCCGCCCGGCGCACTCGATGAGCACCGGGTCGTCCGGGCAGCGGGCGGTCAGCATCCATTCGGCGTGCAGGATGCCGTCCCGGAAGCCGATCGCCGCGATGAGACGCGTCAACGCGCGGCTCAGCACGGCGGTCCTGGCCGCGGGTCCGGGGGCCGGCACGACGTGCCCGGTCTCGACCGGGTGCCGCCCGGGCAGCACCCGCTTCGCCGTCACGTTGACGAAGCTCGGCACGCCGTCGCGCACCAGCGCCTCCACGCTGAACTCCGCGCCGACCATCCGGCTCTCCACCAGGTAGCGCCAGTGCAACGGGCGGTTGGGAAGCGCGCCATCGTCGAGGGCGGCGACCGTCGCCGACCAGATGGCCGCCAGGTCGAGCGGCCCGTCCTCCACCGCGTCGAGGATCTGCACGCCGAGGCTGCCGTGCCGGTTGGCGGGCTTGAGCACCACCGGGCTCTCCACCCCGAAGGCCGCGAGGTCATCCGGGCCGAAGACCTCCCGCCAGCGCGGGGTCGCGATGCCCGCAGCCGTCGCCGCCCGGCGCAGTTCGATCTTGTCCGACAGGCATCGGGCGGCCCCGACTCCCGCGCCCGGCAGGCCCAGTGCGGCCGCGGCCAAGGCCGCGGCGGGGACGCTGTACTCCAGGGCCGGGACGACGGCGGTAAAGGGTCCCCCGGTGGCCGCCGCGGCGAGCACGACGGGGAGGAAGTCCTCGCTCTGGTGGTAGGCCGCCGGGAGCAGGGCCGCCACGCAGGGCAGCTTCTCGACAGCCGGCCGCACCCGCCGCCGGTCGATCAGATCCGGGTCCTCGACGAGGGTGACACTGCCCGGCGGCAGCGCCGAACCCAGCTGGTTGAGCAACGCCTGCCCGAATCCGATCACCAGGACACGCACGGGACGGTCTCCTCTCTTGGCATCCTCCCCGCCCTCAAGGACGGAGCCTGCGCGCTACGTTTCCCGGTCACGTCGTCAGGCCTCGACCAGACCGCGGCTGCGGAACCCGGCTGCCGGCTGCCGGCTGCCGGCTGCCTCCACACGATCCTTCGACGTCGAAGGGAAGGACATAGAAGGGAAGGACATCGGGGGAAAGAACGGACGCCGCATCGGCCGGTGACTCCGCGGGCGCGCCCGGTACCACTGCGGAGCCCCGGAGGAATGTGACATAAAAAGGAACCGCGACTTTGACCACGGCCACTCTGAACAATAATGGAAAAAATATCGTATGAATTTCTGAGATTTTCGGCAGGTCCGCCCCGGATCACTCATCCGGAGTTCGATCCGATAGCCCGGTGAAATTCGGAGTGGAACATTCGCCATCCACCATTGAGATCCGTCAGGAGACGTTCCATCAGCATCACTCGGACGATGCTAACAGCCGCACACGACGGACGAGGCGGCAACCACGGAGCACCGGAAATGGTTACCCCTACTTAACATAGCGATCATGCAGCGGAGGGCGCCGTCGGGAGGCCGGCCCACCAGGCTCGGGGCCGGCCGACTCCCCGGATCGGGACGCGCGGACTCCGGAAGACCGGAAGCAGCAGCGCGACGTCACTAATCGTTATGAATCGTTACGAATCGCCATGAGTCGTCACGTGTCATCACGCGACGAACTCGCCGACCAACCAGACGAGCACCATCGCGACGCCGGCTGCGAGCTCCACGACCACACCGACCCCGAAAGCGACGATCGCGGCCCAGGTCGTGCGGCCCGCCGCTCGCGCATCCCCCAGCCGCGCCAGCTCGGCCAGGTAGATCCCGACCACTCCACCGATCAGGAGCCCGACGACCGGCACCACAAAGAAGCCGATGATCGCGCACACCGCGCCGATGGCCAGGCTGGGCCACGGCACCCCCCGACCGGCCGTAGCCCGAGCCGGCAGGACGTACTTGGTGAGCGCCCCGATCACGAACAGCGCGGTCATGAGCGCCAGCACGATCCAGCGACCGACTCCCCCACCGTCCGCGATCACCCACCACAGACCCGCGCCCCAGACCAGGACGAGGCCCGGCAGTACCGGGAGGACGACGCCGACCAGGCCGACGGCCATCACCAGAGCGACAACTAGCAGCCCACCGGTACTTATGGCGCGACCTCCTTCACCGGCATCTCCCGATCTCCCGCGACGGTAGCGTTGCTCCCCACCGCCGCGGCAGCACTGTTCCCCGCCATATTGTTCTCCGCCATGCGTCGACCCACCTCGGCGAAGGCGGTGCGCAACTCGGCGGGGGCGAGCACCACGACCCCGTCCGCCAGGACACACAGTTGGCTGAGCGCCACCTGGAGCCCCTCCGTCGCGAGCTCCACCTCCCGCCAGCCGTCGGCGTCAGTCGGGCCCGCCGCACGGCCTGCAGATGCAGGAGCAACGCGGTGAGCCGGCTCGATCGCACGTCTGGGAAGCCTAGCCGTGAACCAGGACAGCAGATGGCAGAGTTTTCAGGTCACGATGGCGCGGTGACGACATCCTGGCGCGACTTCGAGGCCGCGCAACCCGCCCTCGCCAAGACCGCGCGCACCCGGTTCGCGGCATTCCGCCATCACATCCTGGCTACCGTGCGTGCCGACGGCTCCCCGCGCACGAGCGGAATCGAGACGAACTTCCGGTTCGGGGAGCTGTGGCTCGGGAGCATGCCGGATGCGCGCAAGTCCCGGGACCTGCGTCGCGACCCCCGCTTCGCCCTGGCCGCCAATCCCGGGCCGGGCCAGGACCTGGCCGGCGGCGACATCCGCGTCTCCGGGCGGGCCCGGTGGATCAACGATGAGGAGGTCCTGGCCTCCTTCGCCACCGAGGTCGGCCCGCCGACGCCGTTCGACCTCTTCCGCGTCGAGCTCACCGAGGTGGTCCGCACGAGCGTCGACGAGCCGGCCGGGGAGATCGTGCTGGAAAGCTGGCGACCGGGCTATCGAGGGGTGCGGGTGCAGCGCCGTAGCAACGGGCCGGTGCGCGAAACCTGGGCCGAGGAGTAGACCATCACGAGCCGCGGGACGGCGTCAACATCGTTGACTATCATGATGCCATCGACGATGAGACCAACGATCCCAAGGCGCCCCGGTCCGACGACGAGAGCCCAGGCTCCGAGGACACCCGGGAGGGTGACGCCGGCACCGACGATCCCGGCACCGACGATGACGAGCCAGAAGACATCGGAACCGCCGACGCGGACACCGGTAGGCGGCGAGGTCGGCGGGTCGGGTCCCGGCGGACCCCACGGGGCACGCTGTCCCGGGAGGTGCTGCTGGCGGCAGCGATGGAGGTCGTGGACACGCACGGCGCGGGCGCGTTCAGCATGCGGGCCCTCGGCGCGTTCCTCGACGTGGATCCCACGGCGATGTACCGACATTTCGCGACGAAGAACGCGCTGCTCGACGCGCTGACGGACACGGTGATCCGCGGGGTGGAGGAGCTGCCGGAGACCGACGACCCCCGCCGGGACATCCGGGAAAACTTCCGTCAGCTCCGACGCTCCCTGCTGGCGCATCCGACCCTGGCGCCGCTGGTGCTGCGCCGCCCGCCCGGGGTGGGCGCCTACTGGGAGCGGGCCGATCACGCGGTCGCCCAGCTTCACCGCGCAGGCATGGATCCGGCCGACGCCGCCAACGTCTACCAGACGCTGCTCTTCTACACCCTCGGCCACACCCTCAGCGAGGCCCGCCAGCTCGCCCGGGCCGTGGAACGGGAGGGGGCCGGCGCCCGCGGCGGCCCGGTCGCGGCGGTACGCCCGCCGGCCGAACACCACCCGGATCTCTCCGATGCGGCACCCCATCTACGGGAGGAGAACGAGGCCCAGTTCCTCGCGGGCCTCGACCTCATCCTGCGCGATCTCCCCCGTTGACATCCTCTCCGCCCGAAGGGCGGAGATTCCCGCCGTCACGCGGGCGCTCACCGGCGGGGGCCGACCGGCGCGGGGCCGGGCTGTCATGCGCTGAGCTGGAGGCGTGGCCCGGCGAACGTCGCCATGATCTCATCAAAGGTTGCCTCCGGCCGGTAGCCGGCACCCGGCGCTTTTTCACCTCGCCGCCGGAGCGCGTCAAACTGCAAGGTCCACAGTTCGCTCTCCGTCGCCGGAAGCGCGACGACGACCGCATCGTCCTCGTCGTCCATCTGCCCGGTCAGCCAGGAGATCTGGTCCGACGGCAGCGCACAGGCATACACCACCTCGCCCGCGGCGTTCGCCCGCACGGCGCGCAGTTGTTCCGCCTGACTGTCCATGCCCAAGGCCGCGCCCAGACGCTCGGCGACCAGCTGCCGTTCCCAGGCGTCGGCATCCTGCGCGATCCGGACGATGACACCGCGCACCTCCAGCTCAAGGTGGATCCGGAGGTTGACGTCGGGGTCCCCGTCGAAGTACCAGGCGATCAGGTCCGGCAACGCGGCACGCATCTCCTCGGCGGTCGTCTCGGCGGCCACCAGACCAGGACACTGCGGCGACCAGGCCGACCAGCAGGGGCCGTCCCGGCGGACCAGCACCGATACCACCTTAGACACTATCGATCACCTCCAAACGCCTCCTCGACCGTCAGCCCCACCTGCTTGACCAGTATCTGCCGGACGACCCCCGGCCCGACGGTGATCCGGTCATGAAAAGCAAGACGAAGTCGTGGACGTCCGTCCGTCTCCAGCCATCGGTGAGCTGAACCGTCCTGTTTTGTCACCCGATATCCCAATCGTCCAAGCACTCACCGAAGCTGACGTGCCCTCAACGAGGGAAACTCCCCGGTCGCGGAGAGTCGGCGGCCAGGAATGAAACCAGAAGAATCGCACGGATGGTCGTGCGGGCGGATGACTTCATCTCGATACTCCACGTCGTGGTCAAGGACGGGACGTCTCCATGGTGGCCGAGAAGAGAAGCAGGACAATAAACTCGGGAAAATGGTGATGATATACCCTCGCTACCTACCTGACATCAAGTTCCGTGGACTCATCGCAGCAGGACGAATGTCGCATTCATATCGCTACATCCGGCAAGCCTGCCGAAGTTCCTGAGCACAGCCAGTGTGGCGGGTGGCTCGGGATGCGGCGTAGCGGGCACCGGACGCTTCCGGCCAGGTGCGTCGTTTCAGGTGCGTCGTTTCAGGTGCGTCGCTCCGGCCGTCCGTAGATGTCACAGCGAGGAGCGGGCCGCTACGTGCCGCGAGCGCCGGCCGACTCGAACGATCGCGAACGTCGACGACCGGCCAGCCCACTCCGCCGGACCGCACCACCTGCCACCATCACCCCGAACCGGGAAGATCATATCTAGTAATACACGGATTTCCGCTCGGCAATCGCCCACCTCGGCTGCACCACCGCACAGGGGCGGGCCTCTTCCGGAAGGATTTCCCCGGGAGGATCCGTTATTCCGAAAATCCGAGGCACGAGAACCGACCGGTCTGGAACCGAGCGGCCTGGAACCGAGCGTTCTGGAACCGAGTGCACCGAGCCGCCCTGGCGTGCTCCCCCGCGCAGGTTAGCTGCCCACGCGCCTTGCTACGGTACAACCGTGTCCGCCGCCGCTCGCTCGCTGCGCCGGCGCATCCCGGGCCTTCCCCAGGTTTCGCGTGGTGGGCCAGGGCGGCATAACCCGCGCGAGTGCGGGAAAGGCCTGCGGACAGCGGTGACTTGTCCGTGCGGAACGGCCCGGACGTGCGGAACGGCCCGGAGGACCATCAGGACCGCAGGGCCACGGGAGCCAGACCACGAGAACGACGAGGATCGGAACGGCACATGAGGATGCTCGACGGGCGGTCGATGGCCGCCGAGATCGGCAGGTACGTGGTCGACGAGGCCGAGAGGCTGGCTGCGGCGGGAGTCACGCCGACCCTGGCGGTGGTCCTGCCGACCGCGGATCCGGCAGCGTATTCCTATGCCGAGATCATCGAACGGACCGCGGGCAAGGTCGGCGTGCACTGTGTGCTGCATGAGCCGAAGGGCGAGCCTGCGGCGATCCTCGACACGATCGACACCGTCGCCGCCGATCCGACCATGCACGGGATCATCGTCCAGACGCCGCTGCCAGGCGGGCTGACCTCCCGCGAGGTCGGCGAGCACATTCCGACGGCCAAGGACGTCGACGGGATGAACCCGAGCAGTCTCGGCCGGCTCGCGCTGGGTCTGCCGAGCTTCGCGCCGGCCACCGCCGCCGCGGTGGTGGAGATCCTCACCCGGGCCCGCATCCCGATGTCCGGCGCCCGGGTATGCGTGATCGGCCGCGGCCCAGTGGTCGGCAAGCCGGTCTCGCTGCTGTTGCTCGCCGAGGACGCGACCGTGACGATCTGCCACTCCCGGACCAAGGGACTGGTGAGCATCGCCCACGAGGCCGACATCATCGTGTCCGCCACCGGCCATCCCCGCCTCGTCGGCGCCGGCTTCGTCCGCCCGGGTGCGACCGTCATCGACGTCGGCACCGTCGTGACCGAGACCGGGCAGGTCGGTGACGTGGACGCCGCGGCCGTCTCGTCCGTGGCGGGCGCCCTCACCCCGGTGCCGGGCGGCGTGGGACCGGTCACCACGATGCTCCTGCTGCGCAACACGATCCGGGCGGCGCGCGCCGCCTGATCGGCACACCGGCCACCTGGCATCAGCGGGGCCCGCAGCGGCCTCAGCGGAGCCCGCAGCGGCCTCGGACGGAGCTGTAGACCGGCCCGGCGAGCCGTACCCGGTTACGACCATCGGCCTTGGCCCGGTAGAGCGCGGAGTCCGCACGGGCGATGAGACCGGCGAGGTCGCCGCGGGGGCCGTGATGTGTCGCGACTCCCACGGACACGGTCACCGACAGGGGAGGCCGGCCCTCCAGCCGGCAGTGGGTTCCGGCGACTTGGCGGCGGATCCGTTCCGCGACATCGGCCGCGTTCTCCAGCTCGACCTCGGTGAGCAGCACCACGAACTCCTCGCCCCCGAACCGTCCGACGAGATCCCGGGGGCGGGTGGCCGCCCGCAGCGCGTCCGCCACCGCGATCAGAATGACGTCCCCGATGAGATGACCAAACCTGTCATTGACCCGCTTGAAGTGGTCGATGTCGACCAGGAGCACCGACAGCGGACGCCCCACCTGGCAGGCCCGGTTGATCTCGCGTTCCGCCACCCGGCGCCAGTACGCCGGGTTGGCCAGCCGGGTCTTCGCGTCGGACCGCGCGGCATGCAGGAGCTCGGCGTGCAACAGGCTGCGTTGCAGCAGCAGGACGGGGGGCGTGATCGCCAGCATGAGCAACGGGTTCGCCACCCACAGCACCGCGACCACGATCGACGAGCAGATCTCGGCGGCCTGCGCGGGCACGAGGTCGCGGCACGCATGCCGGAGCGGGGTCCGGGCTGGGATGACAGGTGACGGGACGACCCCGGTCCGGTCCGGCCAGCCCGGCCGGGCTGGACCGGCCGCCACACCGGAGCACGAATCGAGGCTCTCCCGACCGTCGGACGTCGCCATCCCCATCACGGTCAGCCTCATCCCCATCACGGTCAGCCTCGCCACGACCGGGTAAACCGCAACCGCGGCGAGGAAGGCCAGCACCGCGACGCCGGACCCGACGAGGTTGTCGACGGTGGACGGCCCTCGATCGGGGCTAAGCAGCAGATGGACGCTGGAGGCACAGAAGCCCGCGATGCCCAACGCCGCGGCGTGGAACACGCGCAGATGCGGCGGCTGTACTGGATCACGACGGCCGGCGAGCCAGCACAGCGGCAGGCTGACAACCGCCGGGTAGAACGGCGGCAGCAGGACCGCCGCCGCCACCGTCCAGGTGGACAGCAGGTCATGACGTCGGGCCCCGGGAACGGTCAGATCCTCACCCAGCCGTCCGGACGCCACCACGGCCAGCGCCCCGAGAACAACGAAGGTGGCGAAGGCCGCGAGGTCGGTCCATCGCGGACGCAGACCCGCCGCCGCGAACCCGGCCATGCTCAGCCAGCAGAAGACTACGATGAACCCCCGCCGCATCAACCCCCCGGGCGCGCGCCACAGCATCCAGCCGTGGCCGAGCAGGCGCAGCACGGCCAGGCGAGGGCCGGCCAGGCGAGGTTCCGTGACGTGGGCGCCGGCCAGGCGAGGGCCCAACGGCGGAGGGCCGATCATCCGGGGGCCGACGGGTTCGGCGCTCGCGGGAGGTGCGGACGCTTCGCCTCGTGCCGCCCCGCGACCGGTCCGGGCAGTCGTGTCCGCTCCCCGCGTGGTCACCCCGCGGACTCGCCGCCAGCCACGCCGAAGGGTGCCCACCAGAACGGAACCCGCGCCCCGCGCCAGTCGTATGCGTAACGGCATTGGTGGATGGCCTTCCTCGTTCTTGTCCACGGCCGTACCCGGCCGGAACCGCCCGGTGAATCCAACCTGGTCGCTGCTACTTACGGTGAATCTTCGAGAACGAAGAGTACGAAGGCGCTTCGCCAATTCGCAACCGTCCGAATGCCGGTTCTTAGCCGTTCGCGGCGTCGCCGAGCCGTGTTTTCTCCCCGGCACGCGCGCGATAGTTGCCCAGGAAATGGCACCTGACCTGCGACGACGAATGCCGGGCCGAAGGAGGCGTCACGACGGGCCGCCCGGTCGCGTCGGCTGCGGGACACCGCCGAGAGACCACATCCGACACGCCCGGGAAACGGCACGTCCGCCGCCCGGAGACCAAGGACGGCCGAGGGAGGGACCGCCGAGGGACCAGCTCGATGCCCGCCGTCCGCTCCTGACACCTGGCGGCGGCGTAGGGACCGACGCGTCGGTAACGCGGACGAACCGGTAACGCGGACGAACCGGTAACGCGGACGAACCGGTAACGCGGACGAACCAGTAACGCGGACGAACCAGTAACGCGGCGATCAGGTGGTACGGGCGACCGCCTCGACCATCGCGGCGGCCAGGGTGGCCACGTCGGCGGGGGAGATGATGAACGGCGGCATCGTGTAGACCAACCGTCCGAACGGGCGGACCCAGACCCCGAGATCCACCAACAGCGGCTGGATCACGGTCATGTCGACGGGCTCCCGCGTCTCGATCACCCCGATGGCGCCGAGTACCCGCACGTCGGCGACCCCGGGCAGGTCGGCAGCCGGGGCGAGCCCGGCGGAGAGCCCGGCGGAGATCTCGCGCACCCGAGCCTGCCAGGGCGAGGAGAGGAGCAGGTCGATGCTGGCGTTCGCGACCGCGCTCGCCAGGGGGTTGCCCATGAACGTGGGGCCGTGCATGAACGTGCCGGCCGGCGAGTCGCAGACGCCCGCCGCGACCTCGTCGGTGCACAGCGTCGCGGCCATGGACAGGTAGCCACCGGTCATCGCCTTGCCCACGCACATGATGTCGGGGCTGATGCCGGCATGGTCGCAGCCGAACAGCTCGCCCGAGCGGCCGAACCCGACCGCGATCTCGTCGGCGATCAGCAGCACCCCGTAGTGGTCGCACAGCTCGCGCAGCCGCGCCAGCCAGCCCGGCGCGTACCACCGCATGGCTCCGGTGCCCTGCACGACAGGCTCGCAGATGACCGCCGCGATCTCGTCGGCGTGCCCGGCCAGCAGCCCCTCGATCTCGGCGACGTGAGCGTCCTCACACGGCTCGTCGAAGGCGCAGGCCGGGGCGGAGGCGAACAGATGACGGGGCAGCAGGTGGCTGAACAGGTGATGCATGCCCGCGTCCGGATCACAGACCGCCATCGCGCCCGAGGTGTCGCCGTGGTAGCCGCGTCGGATGGTGAGCAGGCGCGTCCGGCCCGGCCGGCCCCGCCCGATCCAGTACTGCAGCGCCATCTTGATCGCGACCTCGACGGCGACGGAACCCGAATCGCACGGGAAGACCCGCCGCAACGGATCCGGCGTGATCGCCACGAGGGTCTCGGCGAGGGCCACCGCCGGCTCATGGGTCAGACCGCCGAACATCACATGGGACATCGTCTCGAGCTGCCCGCGCACCGCCTCGTCGAGCACGGGATGCCGGTAGCCGTGAATCGCCGCCCACCACGACGACATCCCGTCGATCAATTCCCGGCCGTCGGTCAACGTCAGCCGGGTCCCCGCGGCGGATGCGACCGGGAAGAGCGGCGTGGAGCCGGATACCGAAGCATACGGATGCCAGACCACCCGCCGATCGCGGGCGACAAGGTCGCCCACGTCCGCCACCGGGGTCTGGGGCCGGGGGGTGAGCGCGGGCGGCGGGACGGCGATCGTCGAACGAGGGGTCACCTCCCCACTCTCGCCCATCCCGGTCGACGGCGGTGGCCTGGGTGGCGCTGGCCCGGGCCGATCGTCGTACGTCTCACACAACTGCGGTCTCACACCACTGCGTCACCCGCCCGAGCTCGTCACCCGCCCGTCCTGCCCTCGAACCCCAACCCGACAGGAGTCCAACTCGCGGCTACCCCCACTCAGTCGGCGGCGTCGAGGACGGCGAGCGCTTCGACGAGGACGAGGAAGTCACGGGGCAGGTCGACGCACACGGTGGTCCGGGCCGGGAGGGGTCCTTGACCCAGATCGCATAGACCGTGTTGAACTCCTCGAGATGGGCGCTATTGGTCAAGCGGACGCGCATCATGATGACATCATCGAAGGTGACGTCGGCGGCGGCGACGCCAGGGGCACGACCGATGTCGTGCAGAAGCGCCGCAGCGACGACATCGGCATCCGCGCCAGACCGCCGTGCTTGCTCGGCGGTCTGGCGCGTGCTCCAGCTGGTTGACGCCCCCGTCCTCGTACGGATTGCCTTCCAGCCCACGGCAGTATCGCGAGGATGCCAGGAACTGTGAAGTGAGGTAGTGCGGATGGTTCGCCTTCCATGGTTCGCCGTCTCGGTCGACCGGCCCCTCGGCCAGGGTGAGGCCAAGTTTCCCGGCGGCGGCATCGCCCCGGTGTGATCTTCGCGGCGGAGGCGGAGGCCGACGGCCTCTGGCTGATCGTCGGCTAGGAGTGCCAGGTAGGAGTAGTTGCCCAGGCGCATCGGGCAGGATGTCAGTGTGGTCATCCCGATTCACGACATCAATCCCCTGCGCCGCCGCCCGGTCGTGACCTGGCTGCTCATCGCGGCGAACGTGGTGATCTTCGTTTTCTTCGAACCGGTGGTCAGCTCGGTCGCCGGCACGGAGACGTCGGCGGCACAGAACATCTGTGAGCAGCAGCGGTTCTTTCAGGAGTGGGGCGCGATCCCGTGGGAACTGGTGCACAATGCGCAGCTCACCGCCGCGAACTCCGGCCGGGTCGGGGTGGATGCGGCCGGCAACCCGGGATGCATCGTGGAATCACCGCCCAGCTTCGACAAGATCCCGGTGCTGTCGGTGCTGACCTCGATGTTCCTGCATGGAAGCTGGCTTCATCTGATCGGCAACATGCTGTTCCTCGGGGTCTTCGGCAACAACATTGAAGATCGCATGGGCAGGCTGCTCTACCCGCTGTTCTACCTGGTCTGCGGATACGCCGCCGGGTACGGCTTCGCCCTGTTGGAGGGTGGGTCGACGAACACCCTGATCGGCGCCTCCGGCGCGGTCGCCGGCGTGTTGGGGGCCTATCTGGTGCTCTTCCCACGGGCCCGCGTCATCGGCCTGGTCTCCGTCCTGTTCTTTCTGCCGTTCTGGCTGCCGGCCTGGATCGTCCTCGGTTTCTGGTTCGCGTTGCAGTACATCTACTTCACCGGATTCGGCGTCGCCGACGGCGGTACCGTGGCGTACGGAGCACATGTAGTCGGCTTCGCGGTCGGCGCGTTGCTCGTCATGCCGTTCATCAGCCGGCTGCGAGCCGCCGGCCCCGGGACGCCGCTCCGGGTGCCCCAACACGGCTGGATTCGCGGCACGGGGAACTCGTCGGCCCGCCACCGCCGCCCCTACTGAGCGATCCCGGCCTTCCGCGGCCTGACCGTCGCGGCATCCCGCCGGCACCTGCCGGACGTGGACGCCGCGACGGCGACCGTCACGGCGGCGACCGTCACGACCGTCGAGTAGTCCCGAAGCCGCGAAGGTCCGCCCGGCGGTCAGGCACTCCGGCGGTCCGGCATCAGGACGCCGACGACCCGCCGACGATGGAGTCGGGGGTGGTGGAGTCGGCAGCCTCGGCCGCGACGGCGGCGTCGCAGCCGCCCGTGTCGGCCGCGGATGCCACGGCCACGGCTTTCCCGGCGGGAACACGACGTCGCAACAGACCGCGCCGGGCTCGCGGACGGCCTGCGTCGGCCGACCTCCGGCCGGGCCGCTTCCGGCTACCCGTCACGACCGGCGCGTCCTCGTCCTCGTCCTCCGCCTCCGCTGCGGGCCTGACGGGCTGTTCCCCGGTTGTCGAGGCGACCTGCGCGGGCTGCGAGTCCACGGCCAGCTGCGAGTCCACGGCGGTCGAGAAGGCGGCCTCACCGGCCTCGACAGCCTCACCGGCCTCGACAGCCTCACCGGCCTCACCGGTCGCCTCGGGCAGGTCGGCCGGAGCGGCATCCTCCGCCTCCTCCGCGACCCACACGTCGAGAGCAACCGTCCGCCAGTCCTCGAAGACCTCCTGAACGGCGAAGTCCGCGGCGAGCAGGGCGTCACGGTAGCGAACGAGCTGCTCGTACGACAGGGTCGGATCCGGCTGCGGTCCCGTCACCACGGGGACCTCGGAGGCCGTCGCGGTGGCGCCCGCGACAACGGCCGCGACGACGGCCGTGGTCACCCGACAGGTAACGGACCCGGCGGAGTCGATCGTCTCCGTCAGCGTCCAGGAACGGCTGGCCGCCGCGGCGAGCCGCGGATCCGTGAGCGCCTCGCCGCCGGCCTGCTCCGTCAGAAGCGTCGCGATCCTCGCCGCGACCGTGGTGGTCGCCACGTCGCCCCTACCCCATCGCACGACCGCACGTCCTTTCCTTCGATCTCTGTCTGCCGCTGTGCCGAAGACGCCCATGATCGGCCGACCCCGGAGAATGGCGCCGGCACCTGAGGGCGAGAACTGCATCTTGACGGACGGATCGGATGCGCTACGCAGCGGGGTGCTTTTTGCCACATGGCGGACATACGATACAAACACTGGACGGCCCCGATCGAGGTTCCCCTGCTACGACCAACGGGCCGCAGCGCCGCGCCGGGGAGCAGACGAAACCTCCGGGCTCGCGGACGACTCTGCATCCGCCGTCGGCACGCCAATCGCGACCTGGCGTAATCACATCATGAAGTCGCTCGATTACGCCTCGCCGGACTTCGGCGGGCGCCACACCCGGACCTACCCTTTTCAGATGAGGCCGGAACCGGCGTTCACGGGTTCGCCGAATGGCATCCGCCGAGACGCACGACACCGCTTCCGTGCGGTCGAGATCACCGCCTCCAACAGCGAGCGTTATATTCTGCTTGCTGCAGGTGACAACAGCGACGGTCTTCTACGGCGTCAGGGTCGGGCGGAGTCAACGGTGTCAGACGAACTGGCGGACGGTTCCGGAGTCGGTGACGTACCGGGGCCTGCGTCGATCACCGGAACCATCCGGGTGTTTCTTCTCGACGACCACGAGGTGGTGCGTCGCGGGCTGCGGGATCTCCTCACCGACGAACCCGATGTGGAGGTGGTCGGGGAGGCCGGGCGGGCCGATGAGGCGGTCGCCCGGATCCTGGCTCTCCAGCCCCACGTCGCGGTGCTGGACGCACGCCTGGAGGACGGCAGCGGTATCGAGGTCTGCCGGCAGGTCCGGTCGAGCGATCCACGGATCGCCTGCCTCATCCTGACCTCGTTCGACGACGAGGAGGCGCTCTTCACAGCGATCATGGCGGGCGCGGCCGGCTACGTTCTCAAGCAGATCCGGGGAACCGCCCTCGTGGACGCGGTGCGCCAGGTGGCGGCGGGCAAGTCCCTGCTCGATCCCGCGGTGACGCCCCGGGTCCTGGTGCGGCTGCGGGAGGGACCGGCCGAGGACGAACGGCTCTCCGGGCTCACCGACCAGGAGCGGCGCATCCTCCGGCTGATCGCGGAGGGGCTCACCAACCGCCAGATCGCCAGCCGGATGTTCCTCGCCGAGAAGACCGTGAAGAACTACGTCTCCAGCATGCTGTCCAAGCTCGGGCTGGAGAGCCGGACCCAGGCCGCGGTGTTCGCCACCAGGCTGAACCCCTGAGGCTCTTGAGGCTCTTGAGGCTCTTGAGGCCCGGGGTTCCCCGCAGCCCCGCCGCACCCGCTAACCGAGGACGCCCCGTCCCTCGCCGGAGTGCACGCGAAGCTCGGGCAACGGCGCGATCACTGGAACCTGCCAGGTCATGGTGGTGCCGACGCCGCCCGCTCCCGGGCCGAACTCCATCCGGCCGCCGAGGTCGAGCGCACGGTGTCGCAGGTTGGCCAGCCCGCTGCTGCGCGAGGCCTTGCCAGGGCCGCGGCCGTCGTCGCGCACCTCGACCAGGAGGTCGGCGTCGGTGACCCGCAGCAACACGTGGATCCGGGAGGCCCGCGCGTGGCGGGCGATGTTGGACAACGCCTCGCGCAGCGCCGCGAGCATGTGCGGGCGGATGGCCGCGGGGACCCCGCGGTCGATCGGTCCGTCCAGCCGGACCGTCGGGGTGATCCCCAGGGCCCGTTCGGCCTGGGCGATGACCGCTTGGATCTCGGCGCGCAGATCGGTCTCCTCAGCAGCGTTGGAGGTCAACGAGAAGATCGTCTGACGGATGTCGGAGATGGTCTGGTCAAGCTCGCCGGCGGCGGCGTCCAGCCGCTCGGCCGCCCGGCTGTCCACGGCCCGGGCGAGGCTCTGCAGGTGCAGACCGGTGGCGAACAACCGCTGGATCACGACATCGTGCAGGTCCCGAGCGATGCGGTCCCGTTCCTCGAAGACAGCCAGACGCTCCCGGTCGCGGTGCACCCGGGCCAGTTCGAGGGTGAGCGCGGCCTGCCCGGCGAAAGCCGCGGCCATCTCCAGGTCCAGACCACCGAAGGAGGCCGAACGCCCACCCGAGCCGAGGACAAGGATGCCCAGCGCCCGGCCACCCGCCATCAGCGGCACCACCATGCCGACCTTCACCGGGAGGTCGGCATGGTCCGCGCCGAACAGCGGACCGCCCGGGGAGTCGACGGGCACGAGCACGGCCCGGCCGGTGCGCATGGCCTCGTTCAGGCGGCGGTTGTCGGCGAAGACCCGGCCCCGCAGGTCGTCGTCCCCCTCCCCGTCGACAACCCCGACCACCAGGCCGACCTCGTCGGGGACGAGGATCGCGGCGAGCCGGGCCGCAGTCGCCTGACGGGCCCGCCGGGCCACGAGGTCGAGCGCCTTCTCGGGCTCCGCAACCGACAGCAGCGCGGTCGTGATCTCCGCGCTGGCCGAGAGCCAGGCCTGCCGGCGCCTGGTCTCCTCGTACAGCCGCGCGTTCTCGATCGCGAAACCGACCGCGGCCGCCAACGCGCACGCCAGGTCCTCGTCCTCCTGGGTGAACTCGCCGCCGCCGCGCTTCGCGCCGAGGAACAGCGTTCCGAACGCCGCGCCCCGCACCATGATCGGGACGTTGAGGAAGGTGTCGAACCGCGGGTGCCCGCTGGGAAACCCGATCGCGACGGGATGACGGGCGACGTCGGCCACCCGCAACGGCCGCGGGTGGCGCAGACTCTCCCCGATCAGGCCGCGCCCCTCGGGAAGCCTGCCGATCATGGTGGGCACCTCGTCAGGGAAGCCCACGTGGATAAGCTCCGAGATCTCCCCGTCGTCGCCGATCACCCCGAGGGCGCCGTACTTGGCCCCCACGAGCTGGCAGGCGGCCTGCGCGATCCGGCGCAGGGTGACCGGCAGGCTCAGTTCCCGGGCCACGTCGACGACCGCGTCGAGTAGGCCACGCATCCGGGTCTGCACGGACGCCACTTCGTTCACCTGCTCGGAGAGCTGGATCAGAAGCTGTTCGAGCCGCGCGCGATCGACATCGGGGACGGGTCCGCTCATCGGCCCAGGCCCTGGTCCAGGGCAATGACCGAACCTTCGTCCGGGTATCGACGGAATTCGACGAAAACCACCGCGCGTGGCACCTCATTTCCGGTCCCTCGCTCCAGCAGGGTGACGCGGGCGCCTGCCCAGGCGGAAGGATTGCCTGCCATGCAGGATATCCGGCAAACACCCACTCCGTGGAGCAGCGGGCGGAACGCCATGACGGGCACCGGCCGGGTCTCGGGAGGCCATAACGCGCCGGGCTACCTCCAACGTAGAGTGTCGTTCATGGCAGTGCCCCACCTCTTCCTGCACCGCGACCGTGTGACGGATCTGAGCCGGGTCGTCAGCGCGGCGTGTACCGGGCGGGCCTGAGCCAGCGTCATCCTCCCGCGGCGCCACCGGCGGCGCCGGTGGCTCGTCGCCTGCCGTCCCTGGCTGGCTGATCGGCTGGTCCAGCTGGCAGTTCCGTCGCCCCGCCCCGGCGATCCGTCGGCCGCGCGACGCCACGCTCAGCCCGTTCGCACCGTGATCTCCACCGCTCCGCGCCGTCGCGCTCCGTGCCTGCGTCGCGGCGGGCCAACGCCGGCAGGACATCACCATCGTGCTCATTCGACGCGGTGACCTGGCGCCTCAGTCTCGCGCGCGGCACCGCTTCTCCCCGCCCGGCCGTGTCCGGCAGTGTGCCGGCGAACGCCACCGGCACCACCCGCGTCCCGGCATCACCCGCGCCTTGGGAGTGACCCGTGCCCCTCCTCCACCCGGTCCTCATCGCCGACCCCACCCGCCTCGCAGACCCCTTCGTGCCGGCCTCGTGCCTGAGCGATGAGCCGGGCCTCATCGACCTGGTGACCCTGTGCGAACTGACCGCCGCGCTCGCGGCGACACCCGAGGTCTGGCGTCCCGTCATCCGTCACCGTCCCGACCGCCGGTGGTACACCCGGCTGCTGCTCTCCGCGACCGTGGAGGTGTGGCTGATCGGCTGGTATCCGGGGCAGCAGACGGAGGTACACGATCACGGCGGCGCGCTGGGGGCGCTGACGGTCGCCGAGGGTTTCGTGGAGGAGGACCAGTACGACCGGAGCTGGACCAGCTCCCAGATGCACCGGCACGGGACCGGGGCCGTGGTCGGCTTCGACCCGACCCACATCCACCGGGTCGCCAACCGCGGCCGGCAGGTCGCGACGACGATCCACGCCTACTCCCCACCGGAACTGTCGATGCGGTTCGCGCCGGCGCCGGCCGATGGCGGCCGGGCAGAGGATCCGCGTGCCGTCGAGATCCCACCCGCGGCCGCAGCAGCCGCGACGCTCCTGGGCCCGGCCGTCACCATCGGCGCGGCCACCGCGCCGATGGAGGCGGGCAGGGGCGACCGCGGGGCTCCGACCCACGCGGTGGCCGGGAGCGGCGCATGACGGCAACCGAGCACGCCACAGCCACGCCACCGAGCCGGATTGACGCGATGCTCGCGGCGGCCCGGTCCCGGCTGCACCGACTCGAACCGGCGCAGGCCGCGCGTGCCCTGGCCGAGAACGGCGACGCGGTGCTGGTCGACATCCGACCCGCGGCGCAACGCGCCGCGGAGGGGGAGATCCCCGGCGCCGTCATCGTGGAGCGCAACGTCCTCGAATGGCGGTTCGACCCCACCAGCGACGCGTGCCTGCCACTGGCGACGGGGGACGATCTGCAGGTCATCGTGATCTGCTCAGAGGGTTACACCTCCAGCCTCGCAGCCGACTCGTTGCGACAGCTCGGCCTGTGGCGCGCCACCGACGTGATCGGCGGATTCCACGGCTGGGCGGCGACCGGACTCCCCACCTGCCCGGCCCGCTGACCGCCGCGACCCGCCGGCCCGGCCGAGGCCCCGACCGGCTTCGACCGGCTTCGACCGGGCCGGCGGGTTTACCCAGGGGGTCTACCCGGGGTCCCCCGGGGGATCCCGGTCGTGCCGGCCACGTCATCGCCGCCCCTGCACCCCGCAGAGGTCAGGGGCGCATGCAGCGGCAAAAGCATCGGATGTGGTTCTGCGCACATTTCTCTACCGAAATCATCCCCCGAGAACCGGGGTAAGCGGACCTTCGCGGGATCGTCACCCGTACGCAATCGAACCCGGGTACCGCTCCAACCTTGATCGACAATGCCCCACCGACGCCCCTCCCGGGCCGCACCGGTCATCCGGCAACGATCTTCATACAGGCTGTTTCCGCTGTCCAGTAGCGCTTCCCCGCCCATCCGGCGGTACCCGGCGAGCCCGGACCCGGCCGCCGTGGCGACCGAGCCCGACCGACGGCAACACCGATCCCGCCCGACGGCAGTCATCTCGGAACGCGCACGGTGCGTGACCATCTACCTCGGCACACGCCGGTACGGAGCCCCGGACGTCCGCGTTCCGGAACCCTTGCTATCCGGTCGAGAGACGTCTACGTTCCTCGGTTAACGAGACGAGACGGGATCGTTTCCGAGCGGAGCTCCGGCCACGGTAGGCCAACCGAAAAGGCAGCGTCGACGGATTCCACCCGGAACGCCCGAGGGCTTCTCGGCTCGACCAGGTTGACCTGCCTGTCTGGGTGTAGGCAACACCGGATTCGGCGGTCTGGAAAAGCAGTGTGTCCGCCTTTGCAACGTCAGCAGGAGACGGTATGCCCAGTCAGCCCAGCGTGCTACCCGCTCGAAGCTTCGCCACGCTCAGCTCCCTGTCCGCCGCGTGTCACCACGTGTCCGGCGGTGCACGATGAGCGCCGGCGTCCCGGTTCTTCCCGGCCGTGATCTGCCGCCACAGCCGTTCGGAGCTGGTTGGCCCGCCTACTGGCGCCAGGAAGCGGCCTGCCGCGACGGCGACCCGGACGCATTCTTCCCGCCGGACGGCCGCAACACGAAAGCCCGGGCCGCGGCCGAGAGGCGGGCCCGCAAGATCTGCTCCGACTGCCCGGTGCAGCGCCCATGCCTGGCCACCGCGATCTTCTGTCAGGAAGAGCACGGGGTGTGGGGCGGCCTGACCTCGGACGAGCGTGCTTCCGTCGTCCCCCGCGGGCGGCTGAGCGCGAACGACGCCCTGGTCTTCGCCGACCGGCTGCTGCTGTCCGTGTCGGTCGCGAGCTGAGCGGACCGCGCCCGGTGACCCCGGGCGCGTCCCGCAGCGATGATCGCCCCCCTGGTCACGCGGTGGCTCCTCACGCCGGCCGATCTGCCCGGATATCGGCGGCGATGATCAGGATCATGGTTCCAGACGACTCGGCCGCGACGCCCTCGCTATCCGGTCGGGCCATATCTCATTGACGGACCCGGCCCATCCTGGGCAGTCTGCATGTCATCACCTCACGCCGCGGGGCGTGCGGCGCGGCGGCGCGGGGACCGGACGCGGGAGGGCGCGGTGGGCACGGGTATGGCTCCCGGCGGGACCGGATTCGACGATCCGGGCGGTGGCGGCAAGAAACCCCGGGCCGTGCTGCCACAGACAGACCCTGGGAAATTCACCGGAAAATTCTTTTCCCTGAATATCATACTTTATATCGAACCAGCCCTGCACGGTCCTGCTCGCCGTTCCGCGCCCGCCACGCCAGGTACGGATTCCCGGCAACTCCGGCTGGAACGGCAATTCCGGCTGGAACGCGACGGACGTCGCGCCGTCGATTTCCTCCCCGTACGGCGGAGAGCTCGCTCGTGAAACCACGGCGGCGCCTTCTTCTGCTGCGGCACGCAAAGTCGGACTGGGCCGAAGGGTCAATCCACGACGCCGATCGACCGCTGTCCGGATCGGGCCGGCGGGGCTGCGAGCTCATCTCGCGCTACCTCACGGACAACAAGCTCGCGCCCGACCTCATTCTGTGCTCCTCCGCGCTGCGGACCCGGCAGACCGTCGAGGGCCTCGCGGATGCGCTCCCCCCGAACGTCCCGGTCCTGACCGAGGACCGGCTCTATCTGGCCGAGGCGCAGGACCTGCTGGACCGGCTGCGTGAGATCGACGACGGAGTGCCCAGCGTGATGCTCGTCGGGCACAATCCCGGTATCCACACGCTGGCCGTGGCCCTGCTGCCCCCGGCCGAGCGATACCGGATCCCCACGTTTCCGACGGCGGCACTCGCCATCCAGGATCTGACCGTTACGCGCTGGGCGGAGCTGGGTCAGGACTCGGCCCGGCTCGTCTCCTTCGTCACTCCGCGGGGCCTGCGGGAGGCCGTCGGACCGGCAGGGGCCCCGAAACCCGGCCCGCCGTCCTGAGTCGGGAACGCCGCCGGCCTGAGCTCGGCCGGCGGCCGAGCGCCGC